>NZ_BADV01000022.1:0-167700 GCF_000238895.1 Pseudoalteromonas sp. BSi20429
GACCAAGAATCTTTATATTGTGTGTGAAGATGTTGTCAGTGTGAAAGGCAACTCAAATCCGGTGGATTCACTTCCATAAAGAACGAGTTTGAGTTGTTTTTATTTCCTTTCAATGCCACGTAATGTAAACCAAAAATCTTTATATTGTGTGTGAAGATGTTGTCAGTGTGAAAGGCGGCTCAATTTCGGTGGTGACTGAATTTGAGCTGTTTTTATTTGTGCCACACAATTATTATTCCTTCCAAAAAACCTATAGTTTTATTAAATACTCTGCTTTAAATCATTTTTAATTCAAGCCAACTCAATGTTTTTTATATTGTTATGTTTTATTAACAAAATAGCTTCGAAAGCTTAACCCAAATTAATTGATTTTTAGTTGAACAGAAAATTCTCTTTGTTATACTCACGTTCGAACTTTCAGTAAGTTTTGAAAGTTTGATTGATACGGATCAATTTTCGCTAGGTAAATATGTGCTAGCTGGATTTGATTGTATTTAGCACCTGGTTTTAGGGCTTACAACAGCAATGTTTTTTAAATTTTTCCATTGCAAACTGTATTCCTCTAATTTTGTTATAGTCATTTTAGTAGGTTAATGTTTTTGAACACACTTTCTTTGCATCATACAAATACGGATCTTGCCTCTGGCGAGCCGCAGACGTGTGAGCGCTTGAATAAAGCAGGCAAGGGCGTGTGTGTAGCTATAACTTTATTAGTGTTTAATACTGTAATGTTGCTAAGCGGTGCACTAGAGGATGCCTTCAAGCTTGAAGCGCTATTAAGTGATGGGTTTATTGTAGAGCCGCTGTTACTTACTATTGTGCAATTTTTAGCTCATCCGATCATATCAAGTCAGTTACTTATTGGCCTTTGCTGGCTATTGTTCCATATTTTTCCAGCGCGTCGTGCTGGAATTATCCTCCGTAAAGCAGCCTTTGCTTTTAGCGAGGCTAAAGTTCTTCAGCCAGTGCAAGTTGCACACGGTTGTCGTGCTCCACCTAGCTTTACAGGTTGTCTGTAAGGCTGCATTTTGTTGCTGGTTTTAATTATTTGTTCTTGCTGTAAATAATTAAGGTTAGCTAAAACAAAGTAGCTCAGTGTTTTTTAAACACATTTCAGCCAACCACCACTCACCCAAGTTAACTTTTATTACGTTATATAAATGCGTTTAGAAAGCTGGGTTTGTTGCTAGGTCATTATTGGCATGAGCTTTAGGTTTTGAATAGCCCCCTTATTTTTTATAATTTAATTCCAGTTAACTTGGGTTTTTACCGAAAAATCGTTGCTTTGTTTTTTATTTAAAGCAGCAAATTAGAACTTTTAGGTTTGTAGGATACTCCCTTGTTAATTCGTAACCTTTGTAATATTGCTTTAGCTAGTACAGTGCTGGCGTTGTCAGGCTGTAAAGGCGGGATACTCGATCCAAAAGGGCAGATAGGCATAGATGAGAAAAATTTAATCATCATCGCAACCGTGCTTATGTTGCTTGTAGTCGTTCCCGTTATTGTGATGACTTTGTATTTCGCATGGAAATATAGAGACACGCAAACTCATGAAATTTACGCTCCAAAATGGGCTCATTCAAATAAAATTGAAGCCGCAGTTTGGGCTGTCCCTATTGTTATTGTGATTATTTTAGGTGTTATTACCTGGGTGTCTACCCAAGAGCTAGACCCTTACAAACCAATTGAAGGTAAAGGTAAGCATCTTACTGTTGAAGTGGTTTCATTAAACTGGAAGTGGCTATTTATTTATCCTGAGCAAGGTATTGCTACGGTTAATGAATTAGTGTTTCCGGCTAATGTACCTGTTGAATACAAAATCACTTCAGAGAGCACAATGAACTCGTTTTTCATTCCGCAATTGGGTAGTCAAATATACTCAATGGCCGGTATGGAAACCAAGCTTCACTTAATTGCTAATGAGCCAGGTACATTTAAAGGCTTTTCGGCAAATTACAGTGGTGCAGGCTTTACTGGTATGAAGTTTAATGCCATTGCTACACCTACTCAAGCTGGTTTTGATAAGTGGGTGAGTGATGTAAAAGCGAATTCAAGCGCTAGTAATCTTACTCATGCAAATTATGTTGAACTTGCAAAAGCAAGCGAAAATAACCCAGTTGCTTATTACGGTAAAGTTGATGACGGCTTATTTCATACCATCGTTATGAAATACATGCAGGCACATGGCGATATGAACAAAAAGCAACATGCAATGGGCGAACATGGGCAAATGAGTAAGCAGCATCAAGCAATGGATGAACACTCAATGCCATCATCTCACAGCCAGGGCGAGGAATAATAATGTCGTTATTAGGTAAACTAACAATAGACGCAATTCCGTTTCATGAGCCAATTCTTGTGTTCACGATGTCGGTTATTGCGATAGCTGGGCTTATTATTGCCGGGCTTATTACAAAGTATAAAAAATGGGGCGTGCTTTGGCGCGACTGGATCACGTCTGTTGATCATAAACGCTTAGGCGTAATGTATATTCTTTTAGCACTAATAATGCTGTTCCGTGGTTTTTCTGATGCCATTATGATGCGTGCTCAGTTAGCGCTTGCTACCAGTGGTGCGCCCGGTTATTTACCACCTGAACACTACGACCAAATATTTACTGCCCACGGCGTAATTATGATCATATTTATGGCTATGCCATTTATGATTGGTTTAATGAACATTGTTTTACCACTGCAAATTGGTGCTCGCGATGTTGCATTCCCATTTTTAAATAACTTAAGCTTTTGGTTTACAGCCAGCGGTGCCATTTTAATTAATATGTCGCTAGTGTTTGGTGAGTTTGCTAAAACAGGTTGGGTGGCCTATCCACCGCTTTCGGAGTTGACCTTTAGCCCTGGGGTGGGGGTAGATTATTATATTTGGGCCTTGCAAATATCCGGGCTCGGTACACTTCTAACAGCAGTAAACTTTTTAGCAACCGTGTTTAAAATGCGTGCACCAGGTATGACCCTAATGAAAATGCCAATTTTCACATGGACATGTACGTGGGCAAACATCTTAATTGCAGCATCATTCCCAATTTTAACTGCTGTACTTGCAATGCTAACGCTTGACCGTTATCTCGATTTCCACTTCTTTACCAATGAATTGGGCGGTAACGCCATGATGTACATTAACCTGTTTTGGGCATGGGGTCATCCTGAGGTATACATATTAGTATTACCAGCGTTTGGTATTTTCTCTGAGATTATTTCTACCTTTGCGGGTAAACGTTTATTTGGTTACAAATCGATGGTTTACGCCAGCGGTGCAATCTCAATTTTAGGCTTTATTGTTTGGTTACATCACTTCTTTACGATGGGGTCGAGTGCTAACGTTAACGCGTTCTTTGGGGTAATGACCATGGTTATTGCTGTACCAACTGGGGTTAAGTTGTTTAACTGGTTATTTACCATTTACCGAGGTCGCTTACGTATTAGCGTACCGGTACTTTGGACACTTGGCTTTATGGTTACCTTTACCGTAGGCGGTATGACCGGTGTATTACTTGCTATTCCTGGTGCCGATTACGTACTGCATAACAGCTTATTCTTAATTGCACATTTTCATAACACCATTATTGGTGGTGCTGTATTTGGCTACCTTGCTGGTTTTGTATTTTGGTTCCCTAAAGCAATGGGCTTTAAACTTAACGAAAAATGGGGCAAAGCATCATTCTGGTGTTGGATTATCGGTTTCTTCGTTGCATTTATGCCGTTGTACGTACTTGGTTTCTTAGGTATGACACGTCGTTTAAACCACACTAACAACCCAGATTGGAACATTTGGTTATACATTGCCGCAGGCGGTGCTGTAATTATTATGTTTGGTATTGTTAGCCAAGTAATTCAATTATATGTGAGCTTTAGAGACCGTGAAGCGCTTGACGATACAACAGGCGATCCGTGGAACGGCCACACACTTGAGTGGGCTACAAGTTCACCTCCGCAAATTTATAACTTTGCAACAATTCCACACATCGATGATATTGATGCATGGACCGACATGAAAGAAAAAGGCCAAGCATACCAAGATAAAGCAAACTATAGCCCTATTCATATGCCTAAAAACACATCAGCTGGCGTGTTAATGGCAGCAAGCTTAACAGTATTCTGTTTTGCAATGATTTGGCATATTTGGTGGTTAGCTGTTGTTGGGCTAGTAGGCGCAATTGCCATCTTTATCAAACGTTGTTACACCAGCGATGTTGATTACTATATTCAACCTGATGAAATTGCACGCACTGAAGCTGCGTATAATTCAAGTGGCATTAAGGAGCTAAAAGCGTGAGTACACTTTCTGCAAATTTAGAATCAGTATCGCACGATGATCATGCCCACGCGCATGATCATCACGATACATCGGGTGACACCATATTCGGTTTTTGGTTATACCTAATGACCGATTGCCTATTGTTTGCCTCGTTTTTTGCCACTTACGCTGTGTTATTTATGAACACAGCGGGTGGTGTATCGGGTAAAGATATTTTTGAACTCGACTTTGTAGCAGTAGAAACTGCTGCACTACTTATTAGTAGTATTACCTTTGGCTTTGCCATGATTGCCGCTCAAGGGCAAAAAAAGGCACTAACACTGACTTGGTTATTTGTTACGTTTTGTTTAGGTGCTGTGTTTATTGGTATGGAAGTATACGAATTTCATCACCTAATTGTGCACGGTAATGGCCCACAACAAAGTGCCTTTTTAACATCGTTTTTCTCATTAGTTGGCTTACATGGATTACATGTAACGGCTGGACTAATTTGGATGACCATAATGATGATAGAAGTTGCTAAACGTGGTTTAGGTAAAGCTACCGTAACGCGTTTAAGCTGCTTAAGCCTATTTTGGCACTTCTTAGACATTGTTTGGATTTGTGTATTTACCGTTGTTTATTTGATGGGAGCAATGTAATGAGCCACAGCGAAACGCATGCGTTAAAACAAGCGCAAAGTGATCATCATGATGAATCTCATGGAAGTGTTAAAACTTACTTAATTGGCTTTGTGCTATCGGTAATTTTAACTGCTATACCGTTTTATATGGTTATGGAAGGTGACTTCTCAAAAGCAACAACGCTTTGGAGTATCGTTACTTTAGCTATCGTACAAATTTGGGTGCATTTAAAATACTTTTTACACCTTAATTTTACGACCGAAGATGGTCGTGCAAGTACTTTCTCATTCCTATTCAGTGCTCTGATCATCGTAATGGTTGTTGGGTTATCTGTTTGGATCATTTATGAATCTAACGCAATGATGATGTACTAGGAGTTGAAGATGTTTCGTCGTTATTTATCAGTGACAAAGCCGGGTATTATTATGGGCAATTTAATCAGCGTAGCGGGCGGGTTTTTACTTGCCTCGCGCGGTGATATAGATCCATGGTTAATGATTGCCACATTAATTGGCTTGTCGCTAGTGGTTGCATCAGGTTGTGCTATCAACAATGTTATAGATAGAGACATTGATGTAGCCATGGCACGTACTCGTACGCGGGTAACAGTAACTGGCGAAATGTCGGCCTTTGCTGCACTTAGCCACGGTGTTTTATTGGGCGTTATTGGCTTTGGTTTACTTATCGCCTATACCACTCAAGCCGCGGTATTTTTTGCAGCCTTTGGCTACGTAATTTATGTAGGGGTTTATAGCCTCTACATGAAACGCAACTCAGTATATGGCACTTTTGTAGGCAGCCTTTCTGGCGCTGTACCGCCAGTAGTAGGGTACTGCGCCGTAACAGGGCAGTTCGATATGGGCGCATTAATACTGCTAGTTATGTTTAGCTTATGGCAAATGCCGCACTCTTACGCCATCGCTATTTTTCGCTTTAAAGATTACCAAGCTGCAGGTATTCCAGTATTACCTGTTGCGCAAGGTATCGACAAAGCAAAGCGCCACATTGTGCTTTATATTGCTGTATATGCCTTAGTTGTGATGTTACTGCCAATTACTGGCTACACAGGTGCTGCTTTTATGGCTGTTGCTTGTATTACCAGCTTTTGGTGGTTGCTAATGGCGCTACGTGGTTATCGTCGTAATATTGATATGAGCAGTTGGGCACGTAAAGTGTTCGCATTTTCAATTATTAATATTACAGCGTTAAGTATTGCTATGGCTGTTGATTATCATAGCGTTGCTCCACAGCTATTAACGCTTACCTAATTTAAAATTTTTAACTATTCCAAAGTTAATCCAAAGGCTCGAAAGAGCCTTTTTTTATGCCTAAAATAGCTGTGCAATAGAGCGCTTATTGGCAAGTTCTAGGCTTTGTTTTATACGTGCTCTTACCTCAGGTGATTTATTTTGGCTTAGCTTAAAGTTTCCACTCCAATGAGTGGGAGTAAATTCTATAAAGCTTAATTGTTGATACATTGCTTGGCGACTGCTTTTGGGCACGTCAGTAATATCCCACATTGGATTAAAGGGTTGCTCAAAATAGGTTGTTAGTTGCCGCATTATTTTGTCTTTCTCATTATCGCTTTCAATAATATTCACATTTGCAGTTACTTGTACTGATGAATAAAGCCAGCTCGGCAGTGTTTTATTATTACTATACGAGGGAGATAGATAACAGTTATCGCCACTAAATAGTAATTTCACTGACTGTTTATCACATTGCGTTAGCGGGTTATGTCTTGCTACGTGTGCAATAAATACATTACGTGAGGGCTCATATAATACAGGGACTTGGCATATCTTATTTAAGTCACTTTGCGAGCAGGGCATTAAAATACTCGCTAGAGGGAATTGCTCAACTAATGCCTGCAAACGTTCAATATTATGTTCTTGAAAATATATTGGTGGGTACATTAAAGCTTCTCCTCTAACTGCAACTTAATACTCTGCCAATGCTCGTCAATAATGCTAAATTTTGCAGTGCTTCTGTAACTTCCATCACTTAGCAATCTATCTTTATGGGCTATACCTTCAAATCGGGCGCCTAGTCGAGTAATTGCATTTCGAGATTTTTGATTTTGTTCGTGAGTATTAAATGTTATTCGCACTAAATTCAACGCGTCAAAAGCATAGCTAAGCTGTAAATATTTAGTGTGAGTATTAATATAAGTTTGCTGCCAGTGATGGCTTATAAATGTATGACCAATTTCAGCACTTAAGTTATGTGTATCTAATCTAAATAGTCGTGTAGTGCCTACAACCTCTTTGCTGGCTATGTCTATTATGGCAAATACAATTTGTTCTTTTTTATTAAATTGTGCACTTGTAGTAAACCATTTCTTTAACTGTTCGGGTGTTTTTGTATAGTTGCTTAATACCCATTCCCATATTTTTGGATGTTGCCCAGCTTTATATAAGCCGTTTAAATGCTCATAATTTAATGGCTCTAAAATGACCTTATTTGTTTTATGTATCTGTTGAGTAAACATGTTGCCTCTAAGCTTTGCTATTTACGAGCAACAAATGTACGCTTATTTGGTTTAGTAAAAACAACCAGAATTGGCTTTTTAGCTATACCAGTTTTAAAGGAATAACATGCAACCGCTTAATATTGAATTTAATAACTCAAACAAAGCTAAGTACTTACAAGTTGCAGATGCTTTGCGCGGTTCTATAGTAAAGGGAGATATTGCACCTGGTACAAAACTAAGTTCTGCTCGAGTTATGGCGCAAACGTATAAGTTAAACCGTCATACAATAATGAACGCATTGCAGTTATTAGTAGCCGAAGGATGGCTAGAGTCCCATGAACGCTCTGGGTATAGCGTCACTCAAACACTGCCAATTCAAAGCAGTGTTAACTGTGAGCACACGCCAGTTTTAACACCAAAACCTTATAAATTTGCTACAGAGTTAGCCGTGCCTGTTCCAGCAATGAATTTAAAAGACTACGTATATAATTTCGCAGGTGGACTTCCTGATTTAAATAGCTTTCCCTATAAAGAATTTAAACGCTCTATGAGCCATGTATTCAATCATTTAGATACCAGTAAACTTCATTATGGCGATATAGCTGGAGTGAGTGAGCTAAAAGCTCAGATAAGTGATTACTTACATAAAACTAGAAATTTAAAAGCATCAGACTTACTTGTATGTAATGGCTCACAAGAAGCTTTATTTTTAATTTCAAAGGCATTTATAAGTAAAGATGACTTCGTAGCCGTTGAAACTTTAGGTTACCCGCCAGCACGCAAAGCCTTTGCTGCTTGTGGCGCGCAATTAATAGATATAAAACAAGATGAATGTGGTTTATGTGTTGATGATTTAAAAGCGCAACTTAAACGATATCCAATAAAAATGCTCTACTTAACCCCGCTGCATCAATACCCAACTACCGTTACGCTTTCGCCTACAAGGCGCATGCAAATTTATCAATTATGTTATGAGTATGGCGTAATGATTGTAGAGGATGATTACGATCACGAGTTTCATTATCGCTGTCAGCCATTACAGCCTATGGCTGGGGACGATCCCGCTGGGATTATTATTTACTTATCTACATTTTCTAAAATCATGTTCTCAGGCGCTAGAATTGGCTACATTTGTGCAGCTCCTGAAGTATTAGCACAGTTAACCGCATGGAAGCAGTTAATGAATCATAAAAATGATGTGGTTATGCAGCTAGCCGTTGCGCACTTTATGCAAGAAGGTGGATTTGAGCGCCACTTAAAACGCATGACTAAACACTATAAACAACGTTATGAAGCAATGGACAACACGTTGGCGCTGCTGCAATCACAGGGTTTACCAATAGAGTATAAAAAGCCAGATGGCGGCATGGCAATGTGGGTTAACTTAAATAAAAATACGAGCAATATAAAACAAGCAATGCAAAGTAAAAGCCTATATTTACAAGCAGAATCTGAGTTTTACTTTGCTGATTCAGTAAGAAGTTTAATGCCTAAGCAATATAGTTATGTTCGCTTAGGCTTTGCAGGACAATCAGTTGAGGCAATGAAGCAAGGGCTCAAACTAATCACTGAATATAAGTAACTAGATACCATTAACTATTTCTTAAAATCATCAGCATTGTAATAAAGTGGTTTAAGGGTGCCGCAATTAATAAACTTATAGGTAAGCTCATTTTCAGCTGGGACACGTTTTGAGGTACGAAGCTTTTGCATACACGCATTAACTAAATCGACAAAAATAAGATGGTTATAGCTCGGCGCTTTTTGAATTTTATGAATATAAATACGCTCAGTACCGCTTAGTGTAATCATGTCGTAGTCTTGCCATTGCGATGATTCACTCAAATCTTTTAGTTCTCTGGCATACAGCTGCTTACTCAAGACCAACTCTTTTTTTGAATAAATTAAACTACCACCTTGTTGATAATCACCCTCGTAAATATCGGCAATAATCGTAATTTCTTCACCACGCATTAAATACTGAATATTAAACGCTTGTGGCTTTACGGTGATTAACTCGGCATTTCTAACAAAGCCTAAAAATGGAACATCGGGGTTTCCTATTTTATAAACAACTTGCACATCATTGGGTAAATTATAGGTGGGTAAATTCATTGCAATAATAGATGAGCCTTGATTAACCAAAGCCATAGGATGCTCAGCATTGTAAGCGGGGTCTACCGGTGGAAGTTCTGCTTTTTCTTCTTCAGCTGCGGCAAAGCCACTTAAAGTAATTAGTAATAAAGTAAGTAGTAGGCGCATTACAATCTCAATTAATTTATGAGCTTAAATTGTAGTATAAAAATATATATTACATTGAGTTAATTACACTTAATACTTAACTGCAAAGGATTGTATAAAAGGCTCAAATGAGCCTTTTATACAATTTCAAGGTAATTTCAAGATGGTTTCAAGGTAATCTCAAAGTGACATTAAAGTAATAGCGACTAAATAAGCACTACTTAATTGCTTTTTTTACTTCTCGCCAATCTATTATTTTAAAGTTTTGAGGCTGCTGCGGCATACGGTTATAACCATCTTGTACAACTAAAATACCTTCAGGATAACCCGGAAGGGACTTAGCTGTTACTGTTAACCCGTCGGTTTCTGATGAGCCATCAATACCATTAACCAAATCACTTATTACACTAAACTTACCTGCAAACTCTAAGCTAGGTGTTTTAATGCCCGCAGTACCATTCTTTATTTTATACAGTACGTAGCTGTTATCACCTTGGCTCGAAACAACTAAATAACGTGTTTTGTCGCTGTGGTAAATTTCCATACCTTCAACATCATCAACAAGTTGCTCATTTATGTCTTGTAGCATAACCGGTGTACTTCCTGCCGTTGGCTCTGCACCTATAAACCAAATACCGGCATCTTCTTCGCCTACAAATAATTGTCCTAGTTCATCATCTGCACTACAGCCTTCTGGTTGGCTTGGTAGGTTAAACTCGCGAACAAGTTTGCCTGTTGTTTTTTCGTTATCCTCACTGATTTTATATTGCTGATACAGCCCCGATTTATCATTTACAAATACATAGTTCCCCGTATTTGACGAGTACATACATAAGCCATAAATTTCATCAAGATTGGTAGGAATATCAGTAATGTACTTCACATTATTATTAGCTTGTACTGTAAATACACTAATACCGTTAAGTGTTCGGTTACTGGCGGTTATTAATGTATTGGTACTGTTTTTAATGGTGCTATTTTGTCGCAGGTCCACGTTATTTAAACGACCAACTTCAAGTGACTGTTCAAGCTTGCCATTTAGGCTATATACCATTAGTCCACGGCGTTTATCGGTGCCTAAAATTAAGCTGTTTGCTGCATTTTTAGGGTTAACCCAAATTGCCGGATCGTCTGCTGCATCACCAAATGCTTGAACGGGGGCAGTTTGTGCACTTGCCTTTATTTGAGTAAGTGATTGGGTGCTGGTTTTTAATGATTTTTTGATAGGTGTTACAGGTAATGTACTTTTAATATAAGCGCCTGTTTCGTCGTTATACAGCACTGCCGTTGCCGTGTTGTTACTTGTGTAATTTACCGCTACCGATTCCAAGCTCAAGTCACCATTTAACATCCAGTTATTAAACGCTTTGCCAATTGGATCATAAGCATACACAGTATTGTTTTTGGTACTAGTAAACCAAAGCATACCATCTTGCGAAGCCGAAATAGCTCCTAGTTCACTGTGTAACTCTCCAAAGGGGGCGACTAAAGCAATCGGTTTTTTATCTGCTTGCGATTCAGCGTTCGCGTTTATTGCCCAAATGCCTACTTCGCTTTCACTTACATATAAGGTATTTGTTGTTGTACTTACAGCACAACCCGACGCCTCACTAACGCCAGAAAATTCACGTACATTTACGTTAACCGCTTTATTATTCGCTGTATCAAAAACAATAGTTTCAGTAATTAGCCCGCGTACATCAGGTACAAATGCTGATATTGATTCACTCGCTTTATTAGCAAATAAACACACTGTATCGGGTTGTGCTTGTGGTGGATTAATACGTGTTAGTTCAGTTGTATTCCAGCCACTTTGAGTGTGTTCAAGATTAAATATAACAACGTTATCTTGATTGTTATCAATAGTTGCAACCAAAAATGAGTGTGCTGTTAGCTTAGTGACAGAAAGTGCTTCAAAGTTACCTTTTTTTATAATGCTGCTTTGTTGCGTTTCACTTTCAACTAACACTAAGCCTTTGCTTTCGCTTGCTAGCAACCAATTGTTATTATTTAACCATGCCGCTTGTGAGCCTTGCATGTTATCTGTTGGACCAAATTTAGTACTATTAATGACTACTTTATCGGGTGTGTTTTTTACTGCCGTATTTGTAGTCACGTTACTATTGCTACACGCACTTAATGTACTAAGCACTAAGCTACTTACAATTAAGCTAATAGATGTTTTTAATTTAAAGTTCATGTTGTAACCCTTTATTGGTCAAAGCGCTTTTGAGTGCTGTAACGCACTTTGCCTTTATAGTTAATAGCCGTTGCTTTTAGTGCTTCATTGTTAATCGAAAAGCTCAAAAATCCTGGAGTAGCTTCTGCAAAACGCGTAAATTCACGTTGTTTTACGTAACGCGCTTCGCTACCACCACCAGATACAAAGTGGTCGAGTTTACTGCCATCTATTTGGTTATGTTGCAGGTCATGTTCGTGTCCTGCTATGTATGCTTGCACACCATTTTGCTCAAATATGGGCTCGAGTAAATTACGTAAACCTTCAGTAAGTCCGTAACGTTTTCCACTGCTATAAAGTGGGTGATGACCAACCACTATTTTCCATCGTGCTTGGCTATTTTCGAGCTGGCTATTTAACCATGTTAATTGCGCTTGGCTGTTTTGCCCTTGAGTTGCTTTGTATTTTTCGCGTGTTTTGTATTCAGGATTTAAAGTATTAGTGTCTAAAAACACCATTAATATCTGCTCGCCACCTTTTAAAGTAAAGGTTTTGCTGTAATAGCGTGCAGGTAAATTCCAGCGCTGACTTTTTTTACTGTAATCAAGTTGTGCTTGCGCATTACCTAAATAATCATGGTTACCCAGTACTACATACCAAGGCTCGAATGTATGTGGGCCATGGTAAATATCTTCATAGGCACTTTGCCAAAGCGGGTCGTTAACACTTCCCACGCCATTGGGATAAAAGTTATCGCCAGTTGAAATAGTAAAATCACCATCCGTTTGAAACATCGCTATTTCTAACTGGTGTGCTACGTCTTTTTGATAAAAGTGCCCGTTATGACCCCAATCACCAATAACCGTAAAATTTAAGCTCTTAGGCAGCACCGTCAAGTTGGCAATTTTTTGTTGCTCGTATAATACATCGGTGTACGTTACGTTTGCCAATACGCTTTGTATACTGCATAAGCCAAGTGTTATTAGCAGTAATGTTTTTTTTATCATTATTGTTCTCCCATGTTTGGTAGCGCTAAATAAAGTAATTAGCACTACCTCATAAACTTATTTAAAACGCGTAACGCAGCATAAGTTGATAAACCGGACCCGCTTCTTCAGATTCAATTTCGTACTCATCAAAGCTTCTACTAAACTGATCTTCAACGGTATCAAATTTATTAAAGGTTTCGTCTTTACTTGCATCAAGTAGGTTTGAACCCACCAAGCGTAGCGTTACATCTTCCCAACGTTTTTCTAAAAACACTTCAAAGTCGGCACTGTAAGATGTAGTTATTTCTTCACCTACAATACGTCCATAGGCATCACCTTGCTTGCGGTAAGTTACGCCAAATGCAGCTTTGAGTTTGGGTAAGTCTTGAATAAACCCAACGTTATAAACGTAGTCTGATTGGTCGTTAAATTTGCGAGTTCCAAAAAAATCGGTTACTTCACTATCAAGCCATGAGTAGTTTAAAAATACCCCCGTATTAGGCATGCTAAATGCGCCAAGTGGAGTAGATAAATCAAGCTCAACGCCTTTAACATTACCATCGCCTGTGTTGCGTGGTTGCAGTACAAATGTACCTTCGCCCTCAGAGCCTTCTTGTCCTGTATTTGCTATTTCTATTAGGTCATTTACTTTGCGATAAAATAAATTAATACCTACAACGCCACTTTTTCCTAAGCGATACTCGTAGCCTAAGTCCATACTCCAAGCTGATTCTGGTTTTAATTCAGGGTTTCCTAGTTGGTCGTTATCGCCAAGCTCTTTTTCGATAAGTGCCGGCGTTAAAAAATCAAACTCAGGGCGGCGTAAACTACGCGCAATCGATGCACTTATACGCCCATTTTCGCTAACGTTATAACGAAAGTGTGCCGAGGGGAGGATAAAGTCGTAACTATTATTTTCGGTCACGCCAATTGTTTTATCATTAATTTCAGAATCGGTAGACTCCCAGCGAACGCCCAGCTCCCAAGCAAATAAATCATCTTTGTGCTTAACAAGGGCAAATAAGTCAAAGCGATCTTCTTCTAAAGTATTTACACCACCAGTAACCGCTTCGTACTCGCTATTAAATGCAGCAAGCGTTAAAGGTGTTGCTGCGTATTGATCCCAACTGGTAAGTGCAAGTTCTAATTCGTTTTGCGATTCTAAAATTTCACTGTCGCGTTTTTTATTTTGTAAAAATGCACCAAACTGAATTTCTTTGCTGTCACCCCAAGGTTGGCTGTGTTGCCACTGTAGAGTCCATTCTTTATCATCTATTTCACTTTTAGTTTGCTCTTCTTCAAATATCATGGGCAGCTCTGAGGTATCTAATTCGACTTCTTCCTCATAAACAGACTCTTCAAACCTAGCAAAGCCAAATTTAAACTTACTTGTGCCGCTTAGTAGTGGAAATTCATAAGCGGTATTGATGTTGTAATTAGTTTGGTCAATATATTTAACATTCGCATTATCTGTTTCTAAGTTACCGCCATTTACAATATCGTTATTGGTTGCAGTTGGGTCGTTGTATTCAAATGAACGTTCATCCTCAGTACGCTCTGTATCAACCCACATAGCGCTAATATTAAACTGACTATCGTCGTCAAAAACAATTTCGTAGCTGGAGTTAAGTGACGTGTCGTCGCCATCGCGAGTGTCAGATTGGTCTTCGCGGTTATCAAATTCTTCTGTTTGAAAATTTATATTGTTTTCTGGGCTATCACTGTAGCGCAGGCTGCTTTTTTGTTTTGGGTTATATCTGCCTTGTAAATTTGCACCAAGTAATAAACGTCCACCCGCAAATTCAGTACCGTACACAGCAGCCAAGCTTTCTTTAAATTCACCATCATCATAAAGCAAGCCACCAGCACGCAAGTAACCGCCATCTAAACTGTAACCATCGCGCAATACAATATTTAATGTGCCCGCAATAGCATCGGCTGAGCGGTTAGCACTTGATGAGCGAATAATTTCAACGCGTTCAATTAACTCTGCCGGAATGCGGTCAACAAAAAATGAACGGTCGGCACCTGCGCCAGGTACTTCTTCACCGTTTATAAGCACCTTTGTATAAGCAGGGCTTAACCCCCGCATACGTGCACCATCCGATTCAAGTACATCCGATAAAAATGTAACACTGGGTACTCGTTTTAATGCATCGCCTGCGGTTAAAGGTTCAAAACGTTGAAAATATTCTTGTGAATATTCTAAGGTTGGTGCGAGTTCGTCAGAACGGTTTCTGTAACCAATTTCACCATATACAACAATTTTGTCAGAAACTTCGATATCTTTTTTTGTAGTTTCTTTTGCATCATCTTCTGCATAAGCCGTTAAATTGCATAAGGTTAATGCGGCTACCAGTACTTTTATTTTAAAATGTTTCATTGTATTTGCTCTTGGATATTGCTGGGTTGTTTCTTGGTATGGCGAGCAAGCTAAAGATATTTGATTACGTAAATGTGACAGGGTTTAGGTTAAATACATGTATTTAGAGGTATTTGAGCAATATCTAGAGCGTATTGAGCTTTTATCACTCCTCGTAAAGTCAGGTGTTATGTACCGTGCAGGGCTGTTTTTAAAGTAGGTATCATCTCGTTGTCATATAGCTGAGCTAATATGACCCTGCTAACAAAAACTTGTATGAACTAACTTTAAAACTCATTTATAAACGAGATACCGCACATGCGATTTAACCCCTTTATCAGCCACCGATTATTAATAAACGCTATTATTGCGATGTTTTTTAGCGCTGTGTTTTTAAGTAGTTATTTAGGTGTATTAAAAACTTACGCCAGTATTCAGTGGCTCGATATTATGGGGGAGGGCGGTATTGTATTAATGACTCTTGTATGGATTGCCTCGTTATTAATTTCAAGACCACCGAGTAAAGTAACCACTTACTTAGTAATAGGTGTTGGGCTATTTATGTTCTCGGCAACCCTAGATTTACTTGATGAATGGCTAATGCATCCAGCGCATCAATGGCTCAGTTGGATTGAATCTCTGCCAGCACCTTTAGGCATGTTGTTAACGAGTGTGGGTTTGTATTATTGGCATCAAGAGCAGTACGTATTAAATCGTCAGCTACGCCGCCGTGAAGCGCATTTACGTGAGCACGATAAGGTGTGTTCAGTTACAGGTCTTTATAAGGCGCAGTACCTAGATTCAGCAATTAAAGAGCAACTTACGAGCAAACAACCACTCTGGCTTGGGGCTATTGATATTCGTGATTTTTCGCATTTTAATAGTGAGTTTGGCTTTAGTGAGGGCGACCGGTTACTGCGTGAAATTAGCGAGCTATTGTTAATGAATTGCCGACTAAGTGATGTAGTGTGCCGCTACGCAGGAGATTGCTTTATGGTATTGATGCCAGCCACCACAGAGCAGCAAGCTAAAGAGTTGATGGCACAAATTAAAGGAGCTCTAAAGCATTGTGCATTTAAAGTTGAAGCATCTAAAAAAGCAAAGTTTCAATATGTCACTACCGCCTTAATACAAGGTAATAAGCATAGCAGTACAGGTAAACTAACAAGCCAACTTCATAGTCAATTACAACAAAAAAAGCATCAACAAAAAGTAGCGCTCCGTGCACATGTTTGTTAGCCAAGACGACAAATATTTAAGCGCTCAAGGACTTATTACGTCAGCTGTAGAGCTTGCTCAAAGCCGAAACATAAATTTACATAAGCTGCTACGCGGTACCGGTATTTTTGAACAAGACTTACTTAATTTTCAGCATACATTTAGTGTGTCTCAGCAGGTGCGTTTATTAGCTCAATTTAAGTTGTTGATGAAAAGTACCGACAGTGGTTTTTTACTCGGTAGCCAACTTATTAACGACACTCGAGCCGAAGCTCAGGCATTAATATATAGCGATAATTTAGCTCAAGTATTAAAGCAATTATCACTTTTAAGAATGCAATTAGCGCCTTTGCTGTTTAGCCAAACGTATATTAAAAACGATAATGTTTATATTTATATTCAGCCAGCACATGGACTTGATGAAAGCCTTTACCACTATGTGCTAGAGATATACAGCACTGCATTTTATAGTTTACTTAAACGAGTGAGCGAAAGTTACCCGCATTGTCAGTTCGACTTTGCTTTTAAACGCCCTCGGCATATTCAAGAGTATGAACAAAATTTAGGGCTAAAGGTAAGTTTTGATAAGCCATGTACTCGCTGGGTATTAAATAAAACCATGTTAAGGGCTAAAAACCCGCATGCGAGTCAATTACGATTTATGCAAGCGCAGTCGCAGCTACATAATAAAAGCGTAGTTAGCATGACTTTTATTGAAGCCGTCTGCAGATACTTATACTCTCACCCAAGTGCTAATTTAGAGTGTACCGCAAAGCACTTTGCTATGAGCTCAGCTACATTTAAGCGCAGACTCAAACTCAATGGGGTACGCTTTTCAGCGTTAATAGATGAGCAAAATAAGCACAAAGCTATTTACCTACTTACTCTGTGCGCTAAACATAACGAACAAGTCGCTGAGCATTTAGCTTTTTACGATATACCTAACTTTCGGCGCGCCTTTAAGCGCTGGACAGGCTTAACACCTAATCAGTTAAAAGCGCAATAAGTTACTCAGTTGCCATGTCGATGGAGTGCAACAATGTTCGTGCCTTTAAATGTAGGTTTGCGTCCTCTGGATTTGACGTATTAGTCAGCCAAATTACATTGCCTTCTTTATTTACAAACAATGTAGTAGGTGTGCCTCGTATACCTAATTGCTGTGCTATTGCATCGGCTTTTACGGCTGTTTTAAAAGTATAACCTCTTTCGCTAAGTGCTTTAGCGGGAGTAGCATCGTCATCTTCTTTAAAGCTCACGGCAATAACTTGTAAGCCCATATCATCAATTTTTTGAAGTGCTGGCTGCAGCTTTTTACAGTACGGACACCACGTTGCCCAAAAGTGTAAAACGTAAGGTTGACCTAATAAATCTTGAGTATTGAGTGCAGATCCATCAGCCATTTGTAAATTTAATGTAGGCAGCTTAGGGTATATTTCTTGCGTGCTTTCTTCTTGAGAGTAGCTTGTAAAGCTTATAAAAATTAGTGCGATGGCAATAAATAGTTGCTTCATAATATGTTCGTTCTTATTTTACATATTGAATAAGAACGGGAATTTAACATTTTTATTTCAAACTAAAAGCGAGCGGCTTGCTCAACAACAATAGCATGGCGTTTAGCGAGGCGAAGATGGTCTTTATCATAGCCACCACCTATTACTGTAGCAACGGGTGTGTTGTGTTCAAGGCAGCGTTTTAGCACTAAATGGTCGCGCTTAACTATGCCATCCCAGCTGATATCTAATTTACCCAAGCCATCGCCTTGCCAAATATCAACGCCAGCATCGTAAAGTACCAAGCTTGGGTTTAGCTCTTTAAGTAAATAACTCAAGGTGTCGTCAACTACGGCAAGGTATTCGTCGTCTTTCATGTTATCGGCTAAGCCAACATCTAGATCGCTAGCGGATTTTCTAAAGGGGAAGTTTTTTTCACAATGGATAGAACAAGTATAAGCGTATGCTTGATGCTCTAACATTGCAGCTGTGCCATCACCTTGGTGCACGTCTAAATCAAAAATAAGTACGTTAGTTACTTCACCCGATTCAATTAAAGTTTGCGTGGTAAAGGCTAAATCATTAACCATGCAGTAGCCTGAGCCAAAATCGGTATGCGCATGGTGTGTACCACCGGCTAAGTGGCACGCTATACCGTGTTTGAGTGCTAAGCGGGCTGTTTGTAACGTCCCTTGAGGGGCTGTGAATGTTCGTGCCATAAGCTCTTTTGACCAAGGTAGGCCAATGCGACGCATTGCTTTTTCATCTAAGCGGTTATTCCACAAATCGTGTATGTAATTTTCGCAGTGTATTAGCTCAAGAGGCTCTGGCGTGCCTAATATTGGCTCAACCAGGTTATCGCCAATCAAGCCCAGCTTTGCTACATGCTGATATAAATGTGCAAACTTACTCATTGCAAAACGATGCTTTGGATCGAAATTAAACGAGTAGTTAGGGTGATACACCAAAGGTAAATGTGGATTTAAAGTCATGTTTGCACAAGTTAAAAAGTTTGCACTATGGTAATCAACTAATCCAAATGAGTCTATTCTTGCGTGTCGTGAATCAACATAGCGAGTTCGCGATGTAATAGTTCGTCATCAGCTAAGTTTAGCTCTATTAAACGCTTTAAATAAGTAATGCTGTCTATATCAATATGGTGGCACTTTAAACCAATATGATCCGCTTCTATATGGCACACCACAACCTCCATTTTTATTTCTATTTCGCTTTGAGGCAGCGAAAAACGCAGAACAGCTTGGCTATTTTGGTTGCCAATAAAAGCATCACATTTAGTGATTAATGCGCCATGCAAAGATACATCAAGTAATTTACATGGGTATTGGTGATCATTAAAAATCACTTGTGCATCGGTTGAAAATAAAACACGAGAAAACTGACGACGATTTTGCATAACCTAATTTAGCCTTACTGTTTTTATAATAAATTAAGCATAGCGGGTAATTCTCTACATGCTAGCAGGATATGCTCCTGTAATGCTGGTGGCATAAAAAAGCCCCGCATAAATGCAGGGCTTAGTATTACTGTAATAAATTAGCTCCAGTAAATATTAACCAATTTTTTTGTACTTAATACGTTTAGGTTCAGTTGCTGCTGCACCTAGTGTCTTTTTAAGCCACTCTTCGTATTCAGTATAGTTACCATCAAAGAAGTTAATTTGACCTTCGTCGCGGTAATCTAAAATGTGCGTAGCAATACGGTCAAGGAACCAACGGTCATGCGAGATACACATTACACAACCAGGGAACTCTAAAATAGCGTTCTCTAGTGCACGTAGTGTTTCAACGTCCAAGTCATTGGTTGGCTCATCGAGTAGTAACACATTGCCGCCAGCTTTTAATAACTTAGCAAGGTGTAAACGGTTACGCTCACCACCTGATAGGTCTTTAACAAATTTTTGCTGATCGTTACCTTTAAAGTTAAAGCGACTTACATACGCACGGCTTTGGAACTCAAAGTTACCAATTTTTAGTACGTCTTGACCGTCTGATATTTCTTGGAAAACAGTTTTGCTTTCGTCCATACCGTCGCGGAACTGATCAACAGTAGCAAGGTGTACGCTTTCGCCAACGGTAATGCTACCGCTGTCTTGCTTTTGCTCACCACTGATCATTTTAAACAGCGTTGATTTACCCGCGCCATTAGCACCAATAATGCCCACAATGGCACCTTTTGGCATACTAAAGCTTAAATCGTCAATTAAAACGCGATCGCCAAAACTCTTACGAAGGTTAGTTACTTCAAGCACTTGGTCGCCTAAACGCGGGCCAGGTGGAATAAACATCTCGTTAGTTTCGTTACGTTTTTGGTAATCAGACTGCTGCATTTCAGTAAACTGAGCCATACGTGCTTTTGACTTAGCTTGACGACCTTTAGGGTTTGAACGAACCCATTCAAGTTCTTGCGCAATTGATTTTTGACGTGCTTTTTCAGATTTTTGTTCTTGCTGTAAGCGCGCATCTTTTTGTTCAAGCCAAGAAGAGTAGTTACCTTCCCATGGAATACCTTCACCACGGTCGAGCTCTAATATCCAACCAGCTACATTATCAAGGAAGTAACGGTCATGCGTTACCGCCACAACAGTGCCTTCGTAATCGTGTAAAAAGCGCTCTAACCATGCAACCGACTCAGCATCCAAGTGGTTAGTTGGTTCATCGAGAATAAGCATGTCTGGTTTTTCAAGCAGTAATCGACATATAGCAACACGACGACGCTCACCACCTGAAAGGTGCTCAATTTTAGCATCCCATTCTGGCAGACGAAGTGCATCAGCAGCACGCTCTAAAACGTTATCAATGTTATGACCATCGTGCGCCTGGATAACAGCTTCAAGCTCGCCTTGCTCTTTTGCAAGTGCGTCAAAGTCAGCGTCTTCCATGGCGTATTCGTTATACACTTCGTCAAGGCGTTTAAGTGCGTGTTTAACTTCGCCAACAGCTTCTTCAACAATTTCACGAACTGTTTTGCTTTCGTCTAAAACAGGCTCTTGCGGTAAATAACCAATTTTTGTACCAGGCTGAGGATGTGCATCACCTTCAAAATCTTGGTCAACACCGGCCATAATACGTAGTAACGTAGATTTACCAGAACCGTTTAAACCAAGCACACCAATTTTAGCGCCAGGAAAAAAGTGTAACGAAATATCTTTTAAGATAGTGCGCTTAGGTGGCACAACCTTAGATACTCGACTCATCGAGAATATAAATTTATCAGGTAAAACCATGGAGGAAAGCCTTCAAATAATAATAAAAATTTCAATGTTGTATTGTAGTGGCTGACAGGTGAAACAGTCAACGAATGGCGGGTTTTAAAGCACTAAAGCATGCTTGTAAGTAAAGTATAAAATCATGAATAAATTTCATTTAGACATCTATACATCTAGAGGTTGATATTTTTTACTTTCAGTTCATAATTAAGCTTCGGTTTTTATGAGCAGGAGTAAAGTATGCCAATTACAGTAAAAGACGAGTTGCCGGCAATTGCACGTTTACGTCAAGAAAACGTATTTGTAATGCCAAAAACACGTGCAAAAACGCAAGAAATACGCCCAATGCGTTTGGCTATTTTAAACTTAATGCCTAATAAAGTAGAAACCGAAGTTCAGTTTATTCGCTTGCTTGCCAACTCGCCTTTGCAAGTTAACGTAGAGCTACTGCGCCTCGACACTCACCGCAGTAGCAGTAATTCAGAAGAGCACCTTGATACCTTTTATCGTTATTTTTCTGAGGTTAAAGACAACAATTACGATGCGTTAATTGTAACCGGTGCGCCACTTGCGCATTTAGAATACGACGATGTAGCGTACTGGGATGAGCTAAAAGTCATTATTGATTGGGCTGAGCAACACGTTACCTCTACGTTATTTTCGTGTTGGGCAGCACATGCAGCGTTATATCACCGTTACAATTTAAAGCGCGATTTAAAAGACGACAAACTGTGTGGCGTATTTACCCACCAATGTTACTTTGATCACGGCGCACTGACTCGCGGATTCGACGACACCTTTTTAGTACCGCACTCACGCTACGGCCACATTGATATAAATAAAATAAACGCCTGTGATGAGTTAGTAGTACTGGCAGGTTCTGAGCTAGTAGGGGCTTACTTACTTAAAAATAAATCAGGTAGCCAAGTGTTTATAACCGGCCACCCAGAGTACGACGCCGACTCGCTAAAAGCAGAATACGAGCGCGATTGTAAAAAGAGCCCTAATGCACCAAAACCCGAAAATTATTTTCCGGATGACGATGCAACCAAACAACCTTCAAAAACGTGGCAAAGCCATGCTTTTTTACTTTTTTCGAACTGGTTAAATTACTACGTGTACCAAACCACACCGTATGATATTAATTTAGTTAGCCAAGACGTGAGGACTAACAACTATGCCGAATAACGCTCCTACAAATAATAAGCAAGCCGAAATAAGCGCCGCATTAAAAGAACGCATTTTAATTTTAGATGGCGCTATGGGCACCATGATCCAAGATCATAAGCTAGAAGAAGAAGACTATCGCGGAGAGCGTTTTAAAGACTGGCATGTATTAATTAAAGGCAATAACGATTTATTAAGCCTAACCAAGCCCGATTTAATCACTGATATTCATCGTGGTTTTTTATCAGCGGGCGCCGATATTATCGAAACCAATACGTTTAACTCGACCACTATTTCGATGGAAGATTACGACATGGCAAGCCTAAGTCGTGAAATAAATCTAGAGTCGGCCAAATTAGCACGCGCCATTTGTGATGAATTTACGGCTAAAACGCCAGAAAAACCACGCTATGTAGCGGGTGTTTTAGGGCCAACCTCTAAAACCTGTTCAATTTCGCCAGACGTAAACGATCCGGGTTACCGAAATGTCACCTTTGATAAGCTGGTTACTGCGTATATTGAATCAACACTTGCATTAATGGAAGGCGGCGCCGATTTAATATTAATCGAAACTATATTCGACACCCTTAACGCAAAAGCGGCCTCGTTTGGCGTAGAAGAAGCCTTTGAGCAAGCAGGGCGCACATTACCAGTTATGATCTCGGGTACTATTACCGACGCCTCTGGTCGTACGCTTTCGGGGCAAACAACCGAAGCATTTTATAATTCTATTCGCCATATTAAGCCTATTTCAATTGGTCTAAACTGTGCGCTTGGTCCTGATTTACTGCGCCAGTATGTAGAAGAGTTATCGCGCGTGTGCGAAACCTTTACATCGGTACACCCTAATGCAGGCTTACCAAATGAGTTTGGTGAATACGACTTAGAAGCGGGCGATATGGCAACCGAAATTATCGATTGGGGTAAATCGGGCTTTATTAATATAGTAGGCGGATGCTGTGGCACCACGCCTGCGCATATTCGCGCTTTTGCAAAAGGTTTAGCGGGCGTTAAACCACGCCAACTACCAGAGCTTGAAGTACGCATGCGTTTATCAGGCCTTGAAGCCTGTAACTTAAATTAAGGAGCCAGCATGACCCAACAAATAGCAGTATTTACTAATGTCGGCGAACGTACCAATGTAACGGGTTCTGCCATGTTTAAACGTTTAATCATGGAAGAAGACTTTGAAGCCGCGCTAACAGTGGCACGCGAACAAGTAGAAAACGGCGCACAGGTTATTGATATAAACATGGACGAAGCCATGTTGGATTCAAAAGCCGCCATGGTTAAGTTTTTAAACTTAATAGCCTCAGAGCCTGATATTTCTCGCGTACCAATTATGGTCGACTCCTCAAAATGGGAAGTAATAGAAGCAGGCTTAAAGTGTATTCAAGGCAAGGCAATTGTTAACTCAATATCGCTAAAAGAGGGCGAAGAGCCATTTATTCGCCAAGCTAAAATAATAAAGCGCTTTGGTGCAGCCGCTGTTGTAATGGCGTTTGATACCGACGGGCAAGCCGACACGGCAGACCGTAAGTTCGCAATATGTGCGCGCAGTTATAAAATATTGGTAGAAGATATTGGCTTTGCGCCAGAAGATATTATATTCGACCCTAATATATTTGCCGTAGCCACCGGTATTGAAGAGCACGATAACTACGCCGTAGAATTTATTGAAGGCACACGCCGCATTAAACAAAATTTGCCGCACTGTAAAGTGTCGGGCGGTGTATCAAATGTATCGTTTTCGTTTAGGGGTAATAACCCCGTACGTGAAGCTATTCACTCGGTGTTTTTATATCACGCTATTCAAGCTGGTATGGATATGGGTATTGTAAATGCGGGGCAACTAGCCGTTTACGATGATATACCAGAAGAACTACGTAAAGCCGTTACCGACGTAATACTTAACACCGACTCAGGCGCAGGCGAGCGTTTAGTAGAGCTTGCACCAAAATACTCGGGTATGGCGCAAGCCGAGCGAGTAGAAGATTTAGAGTGGCGCACATGGCCTGTTGCAAAACGCCTTGAGCACGCGCTTGTTAAAGGTATTACTACCTTTATAGATGAAGATACCGAAGAATGCCGCGCCGCAGCAGCTAAACCTATTCACGTAATTGAAGGGCCGTTAATGGACGGCATGAACGTGGTAGGCGACTTATTTGGCGCAGGTAAAATGTTTTTACCACAAGTTGTTAAATCGGCGCGCGTAATGAAGCGAGCCGTAGCCTACCTAGACCCATACATTGAGCTTGAAAAAGAAGAAGGCTCAACTAACGGTAAAATAGTGATGGCGACCGTAAAAGGTGACGTACACGACATAGGTAAAAATATTGTGGGTGTTGTACTGCAATGTAATAACTATGAAGTAATCGACTTAGGTGTAATGGTACCGGCTGATAAAATATTGCAAACCGCCATCGACGAAAAAGCCGATATTATTGGATTATCGGGCTTAATTACCCCATCGCTTGACGAAATGGTACACGTAGCAAAAGAAATGAAACGCCGTGGTTTTGAACTTCCGCTACTAATTGGTGGCGCAACTACTTCTAAAGCGCACACCGCAGTAAAAATTGAGCCGCAATATGACAAAGGCGTAGTTTATGTAAGTAATGCCAGCCGTGCGGTAGGTGTAGTATCTAATTTATTATCAAAAGAGCATAAGCCTGGTTTTTTAGAAAAAACCCAAGCTGAATATGTAAAAGTACGCGAGCAACAAGCGCGTAAAAAACCTCGCTCTAAGCCTGTTACAATCCAGCGCGCACGCGATAACGCAGCACAACTCGATTGGGATAACTACACGCCACCGGTGCCTAAAAAGCTCGGCGTGATCGAGTTTAAAAACGTATCAATTGCCACTTTACGTAAATACATAGATTGGACGCCATACTTTATGACGTGGTCAATCGCCGGTAAATACCCGCGCATAATGGACGATGAAGTAGTAGGCGAGCAAGCGCAAAGCTTATTTAAAGACGCTAACGACATGTTAGACGACCTTGAAAAAGCAGGCAGTTTGCAACCACTTGGCGTAATAGGTTTATTCCCTGCTAACCGCGTTGGGGACGACATAGAAATATACACCGACGAAACACGCAAAGAGCTGTTAACTACCTCGTGCCATTTACGTCAGCAAACCGAAAAAACCGACTTTGCTAACTACTGCCTAGCCGACTACATAGCACCCAAAGGCACACCAGACTATTTTGGCGCGTTTGCAGTAACGGGCGGTTTAGAAGAAGACGACTTAGCAAATGCGTTTGACGCACAGCAAGATGACTACAACAAAATAATGATTAAAGCGGTTGCCGACAGGCTTGCCGAAGCGTTTGCAGAATACCTGCACGAAAAAGTACGTAAAGAGTATTGGGGTTTTGCACCAGACGAAAACCTAGCAAACGATGAGCTAATACGCGAAAACTACCAAGGTATTCGCCCAGCGCCAGGTTACCCCGCGTGCCCAGAGCACACCGAGAAAAAGAAAATTTGGCAGTTGCTCGATACCGAAAAACGCATTGGCATGCAGCTAACTAGCTCGTACGCCATGTGGCCAGGTGCTGCTGTTTCAGGTTGGTACTTCTCACATCCAGAAGCTAAGTACTATGCAGTAGCAGCGGTACAACGCGATCAAGTAGAAGACTACGCTAAACGAACCAATATGACGCTTGAAGAAGCTGAAAGATGGCTGTCACCTAACTTGGGGTATGATCCGGAGTAATAGCGAAGCGGTCAGTTTTTAGCTGTCAGCTATCAGTAAACACAAAGAACAAAAACGAGCCTAATTAGGCTCGTTTTTTTGTTTTTAAATTAGTTTAGTTAGATAGAGGTGTATTATGGTTTTGTCGCATGGCATTAATAAACGTTTTTTGTGAAAAATAATAAAGTCCTTTTTTTGTCTAGATAATCATATGTTTACAAAGAGTTTATTTAGTGAAATTATTAATCAAGCGAATATAAGTAGTTTTGGGATGTTATGACCCCCAAAAATTGAACCTAATAGGCTATTTAATGCTTATGCATAAGGAGAGTGAAGTGAACGATGTAGTATCATTTGCTGATGAAAGTGGAATTTCAAAAGGGTCACCTTGTTATACTATCGGTATTTTAAATGTTCCAAGTGAATATTTAGATGAATTCAATTTTAAAATTGAACAAATTTATAAATCGAGTGGGATTCAAGGTGAAATAAAATGGGAAAAAATAAGAAAAAGCTCAGGACAAATTAATTTATGCTTAAATATCTTAAAGTTTGTACTAAGTAGCCCGTGTACTTTCCATGCTATTGCGGTATCAAAAGCCCCTTATCAAAAATGGCATAGAGATGAAGAAGCGGCTTTTTACACAACGTATAATCAACTTCTAAATCAAAGTAGTAAAGGTTTAAACGCTAACTTTAAAGTATATATAGACCAGAAAAGTACAAAATACCCCAAACAAGATGAAGTAATTCAAATTATTACTAATCATATGCTTGCTAAATTACCAACATCTTCAAAAATTGAGCTTGTATCAATGCAAGACTCTAAGCTTCATTGGGGTTTACAGGCTGTTGATATATTAACTGGGGCAGTTAATACTGGTTATCTTTTATATTTCAACCCCAAATCTGATATGCAAATGGCAAAAAAACTAGCCACTTTTCGAATGGCTTCAATTTTAGGTTGGGATCAATTAGCCTACGATACTAGACCAAATAATATGTTTAACATTTGGCACTTTCCGATAGAAACTAGAGCTATACCAGATACTAGAGATATAGTTCCTAATTTTGCAGTACCAAATGTTAGTAGAGCAGAATACGAAGTTATAACAGGCTCTTAATAAGGTTTTAGACCGACTTTACTTAGGGAGGGTTTTGAAAGATTTACTCGCTTTTGTTCCATTTCGTATTTAATAACAAAAGGGCTCAAATCTTTATTCCAGACATAGTGATGAATTTATTGCTAAAAATATGAATACACAGCACAAATTGGTCACTAATTTTAGTATCTTTGAAATCTGGTACATACATATCCACTCAGGTTTTTCATTTCCAATGACTTTAATTAAAGGGCTATAAATGAAATTTATTAATCACATAGCATTATGTTTATCTCTACTTTTTACATCGAACACATTTGCGCTTGAGCAAAAATATCACGAGTTCGTTTTACCTGTTATTGCAGCCTTTGAAAGTGACGATAAAGCAGCTATTGCCTCGCTTGTTTATTACCCGCTAAAACGACGATACCCGATACCTGACATTAAAAATGAAGCTGAGTTTATTAACCGCTTTGATGAAGTGTTTGACGATGAACTTGTTGCCGTTATTGGCAGTTCTAATATTAATACCGATTGGGAAAGCGGTGGTTGGCGCGGCATTATGCTAAATAACGGCGTCATGTGGGTAGATACTGACGGTAAAATTATTGCTGTAAATACCCAAAATACTAAAGAGCAGGCACTTGCTAAAAGCTTAATCGAACAAGGTAAACAATCCTTGCACGCAAGTATTAATACTTTTGAAAAACCAGTACTCGATTGGAAAACGGCTAACTATCATGTTCGCGTTGATGATTTAGGCGAGCATAATTTTCGGTATGCAGTGTGGGGTATTAATAAAAAGCCAAGTGACAAGCCTGATATGGTTTTGCTAAATGGCGATATTACATTTGAGGGTAGCGGCGGGAATCATCACTATACGTTTAAAAATGGTCGTTATAGTTATGTGCTACAAGTAACCATTATTGGCTGCGATACATCACCACCAGGTTGGCTTGAAGTTTATAAAGACGATGAGCGATTGTTGTCTGAAGATGTTATGAGCACTCATTAATCGCTTTTTATTAGTAAGCATGCGGCTAAAATCTCTATAAAAGTAGCTTTAGCTGCAAGTTAAATGTTATTACTTTATTCTTCTATCCCTTTGTAAAACTTTGTTAATCGCCTCTTTATTTCCGGTTGGTACTCTATATAATGCCGTGTTAATGGAACGTTGCAGTTGTAGTGACGTGATTAAATAAAGAAATACAAAGGATTATGGAATTGATTAAACTATCTTGCCTTACGTTGCTCATGATGAGCGCGTATTCAGTGAATGCCAATACTCACGCTCAGCCTATAAAAAACACTCAAGAAAATACTTACGGTGATGCTGTTTTAATTAACGATCAAAAAATAAATTTTGATAAAGCTCATTTTGAAAGTTTATCTAAAAAACCTCTACTCGCGCCAATTATAAAAAATAATAGCCTTACTCAAGCTGCCTCAGACGAGGAAAGCATAGAGCTTAGCAGCGTATTTCGTGAATTTTCGTTAGGCAACTCAACAGGCCGAAAAGGCTTGTACGTGGCACCTTTGTCGGGTGTGGGTAGTAAGCACATTATATCCGCCCAAGAGAGCAATTTTAATATTATAGAATATGTGAAAGGTGCGTATGAAGTAACTGCTCGCTACGACTTTGATGACTATATTGAAGATACCACGCTAATTAAAGATACAGTGGCAGATACATACTACTTATATGTTTTAGAAAATAACGCAGTACATAAAGTTAATTTAGTCACTCAAGAGATAGAACTAAGTAAAGAGTTTTATTACCCAAGAGCAGCAGATAAGTTTGATATAAATAACGATGGGCAAGATGAGCTTTTTGTTTATCAAAGCAGTAAGCTTTTTGTTCTTAACTCGCTCGATTTATCTGAAATTGCGGTACTTGAAAACGTACCACAAAACTTTGTGACAGGCTCATTTACTGAGGCTAATGCAAAAGAAGTTTTATTTAGTGATGGTGCGGTATATAGATTCGAAAATTCAGAATTTGTACTGCACAAACAACTTAGTGTAAGTATTAATGGCGAGCATTTAATTGCTGTTGATATTAATAACGACGGCTTAGATGAAGTGATTAATGGGCAAAGTTGGTACAGCATAGAAATGCTAAGCCCAAGCACTGAAAGCATTTTATGGACAGCCCAAAGCGACTTAGATATTGATAAAGTAATAGTTGCAGACATCGATAATGATGGTACCGACGATTTAGTTTACGGCGATGGTCAGTGGGGAAGTTTATACGCGCTTTCACTCACAACAGGCGTTGAGTTTTGGAGTATTAATAATCCAGAGCATGGTGTATCGGGTATTGTTGTAGATGACCTTAACGGTGATGGTAAGCAAAATATTGCTTGGGGCTCAGGTTATTCTTCGTCAGGTGAAGATGGTTTTTATATTCACAACACGGATGACAAAACTCAACAGTGGGCTAAAGGCATTAAGTACTACTCAAATAAAGCGTTAGCACTTGCTGATATTAATAACAACGGAAGCTTAGATATACTTTATTCCGAGCGTGACAGTAACGCTTTGCATATAGTAGATACACAAACTAATGAAAAAATCCTTACAAACATAAGCGTTAATAACGATTGGGATAATAATAATTTAGTCACTACTGCTCAGCTGTTTGATGATGGTAAGAATTATATTATTGCTGGCAGCTCTGCTATATACGATGCGAATGTACAGGTGTTTTCACCTGAAACGGGTGAAGAGCTATTTCAAACATATCTTGGCGGCGGAGACTACATTAGTACCTTAACAACGTTAGATATTAATAATGATGGCAAGCTAGAAATAATAGTAGGTAATGGTGCTGAGCATACAGGAAGTGAAGGTACCTTTTTTAAAGTATTAAATGGGCAAACTGGAGAGTTATTAAAAACATCGCCTCGCTTAGGATTTTATTGGGGCGGTATGAGTTCAATAGTAACTGGAAGCTTTCTTAATAACGAAAATATAGATGTGGTTAGTCTTGTTAGTGACTACCTCATTAGTTATGACTACTCTGAAAACACTATCTCTAAAGTTGCTTTAGAACAAAGTTTTAACGGCTTGGTTAATACTGTAATTAATGGAGAAGAAACTTTAGTTGCATCTACCTATAATGGCTCACTTTATAAAGTGGCTTTAAATGGGCAGACAACATTAATTAGTGAAGTGTGCCAAAACTCTTTAAATAACATTGTGTCTGTAAGAGCTGGGTTTGTGCAGTATTCGTGTTCAGATCAGTTTGGTGAATATAACCTAGATAGCAATGTGGTTTCATACACTGTTGAGCGTAATAATAATGACAGTTGGTTAGCAACGTCTACGTATAATAATGTTGATTATACCTTGTTGGCGGGTCGGTCATTGGAGGTGTTTTCTAATCAAGTTACTGAGCCTTTAGCTAAGCCTGAAGCTGTAAGCTACTCTGATCATGTTTTAAAAAGCATACAAATAGATTTACCTGTATCAGATGATATTGATTATGTAGTTTTAAATAAGAGACCAACTCTGGGTAGGGTCGAGTTTACCGACAGACAGGCGGGTCTACTAACTTATATACCTTCGGGGACTGTAGGCATTGACGAGCTTAGTTACTACACAGTAAAAGATCGTTCACGTTCAGCGTTATCAAGCTTAACGTTAGAGCTCACAAATACAGCACCTACAGCAAATAATATGACACTGCAAACTCATTGGAATACACCGCTTAACTTTAATCTAGAAGGTGTGGATGAAGACGCTGAGCAATTAGTATTTCAAATTAAAAATTCGCCTGCTCATGGGCAAATTCAGTTAATGGATTCTGCTTTAGGTAGCGTGACCTTCTCACCAAGTGGTGACTCGGTTGAGCCAGTATCAGTTAGCTTTACAGTGAAAGATTCTTTAGTTGAATCTGAGCTTCATAATGTTGTTATTGAACTAACAAATACAGCCCCACAAGCTCAAAATGTAACATATAACACCTCTTATAAGAGTGAAGTGAATGGTCGCTTTTCAGCATTAGATAGCGACAACGATACACTTGAATTTGAAGTGGTAACTGAGCCAAATTCAGGAACTTTAACATTTGAGCCTGATACTGGATTGTTTAAACTAACTCCTACGAGCGAATCTGATCATGTAGTAACGTTTAGTTATGTAGCTAAAGATAAATTTGATAGTTCAGCAGTTCAAACCGTGACTATAAACGTTGAAGGTAAGCAAGCTGCTGCGGTAGCGACTCCTTCATCTGATTCAGGCTCTAGCTCTGGTGGCAGTATTTATTACTTACTTACGCTGCTATCAGTGGTTTTATTTGGTAGACGCCGTTTTAATTAATAGTTAGAAGCTTATTTACACTATCTAAAACCGCCAAATGGCGGTTTTTTTTATTAATAGTCTTTTTAAACTTTTATTTAGGGCCTGTTTATCTTTCGAGGTTTAACATGCTCTGCCCCAAGGGTTCTGCATAGGGGCAATTTACGCTTTGTTGTTTACAAACCTCCCGCCGCGATTAAATCTCCCCTAGATTGAGTGAACTTCAATCTAAAAAGGTCTGCAGTCCCTAGTCTAATACTAATAATCAGACGTTAATAATTTCAATGTGGTTTAAACGTTCTAATAATTAGTATTTTTATAAAACAGATCTAAGTGGTAGGCTAAAAGTAGTAAGTATAAAATAGTAAGTAATTAAAAATAGTTCTCGCGCAACAAGGAACCCTCCTGTAAAGCGCTTTGCCAAGGAGTTTAGTATGATCACGCTTACCATTAATGGTAATAAACATGAGTTTTCTGGCGATCCGTCAACGCCAGTATTATGGTATCTCCGAGACGAATTGAATTTAACTGGGCCTAAATTTGGCTGTGGTATGGCTCAGTGCGGTGCGTGTACCGTGCATATTGATGGGGTAGCTCAGCGCTCGTGTGTATTGCCTGTAGCGGCAGTAGCGGGTCTTTCAATTACTACAATTGAAGGGTTAAGCGAGCAGGGCGACCATCCAGTGCAACAAGCATGGGTTGAGCATAAAGTACCGCAGTGTGGTTTTTGCCAGTGCGGCCAAATGATGCAAGCTGCAAGCTTATTAGCTGCAAACCCAACCCCAACCGACGATGAAATAGTAAGTAATATGTCGGGTAATATTTGCCGTTGTGGTACCTACCCGCGTATTCATAAAGCGATTAAGTCGGCCGCTAAAACAATGGCGAGTGTTCAGTATTTTGACCCAAATGAACAAGGGGAAGAAGTATGAACCAAGATAACAAATACTTTGATTTAAACCGCCGTAAGTTTTTAAAAACCAGTGCAATAGGTGCGTTAGTACTCGGTACTTATTTTGTAGGCAGTGCGCCAAGAGCATTTGCGGGTGTGTTAGAGCAGCCATCTGAGCTGGCAAAACGCGCAAACTTATTTATTGCACTGCGCCCAGACGGCATGGTTGAAATAACCTGTCATCGCTCTGAAATGGGTCAGCAAATTCGCACCGCGATTGCACAAATAGTTGCCGATGAAATGGAAGCCGCGTGGGATAAGGTTATTGTTATTCAGGGTAAGGGCGACCCTAAATACGGCGATCAAAATACCGATGGCTCGCGCAGTATTCGCTACAACATGCAGCGCCTGCGTGAAATGGGCGCAAGTGTACGTTACATGATGCAGCATGCTGCCGCTAAGTTTTGGAAAGTCGATCCACAAACCTGTACTGCTAATCAACACGTTGTTACACACAGCTCAGGTAAATCGCTTACTTATAAAGATTTAATCGACTTAGCATTTACAATAACGCCACCAGAAGCTGACAAACTAACACTTAAAACACGCAAAGAATGGCGCTACATTAATACCGGCATGGCGCACATAGATTTAGCCGATTTAGTAACAGGCAAAGCTATATTTGCAGCCGATGTACGCGAACCACAAGCGCTGGTGGCTATAATTGAACGCCCGCCGGTAGTAGGCGGTGTTGTTAAGTCATTTGATGCCAGTGCTACAAAAGCGATAAACGGCGTTATAGATGTTATTGAAATTCCTGCACCAAAAGGCGCGCCGCAGTTTCAGCCAAAAGGCGGCATTGCGATTATAGCTAAAAATACATGGGCTGCATGGCAAGGGCGTAAAGCATTAAAAGTCGTGTGGGATGATGGCAAAAATGGCGATTACAATTCAGAAGAATTTAAAAAGTCATTATTAAAAACAGTACAAACTCCACAGGCAAACATACGTGATAAAGGCGATGCCATGGGCGTGTTGGCTAAATCGAGCAATAAATTGGTAGCTGATTATTACGCACCGCATCTTGCTCAAGCACCAATGGAGCCGCCTTGTGCAACAGCTATGTACAACAAAGACAGTGTTGATATATGGGCTGCTACGCAAAATCCACAAGCCGATATGAAAACAGTGGCGGCAATGCTTGGCATGGATGAGAGCAAAATTAACGTTAACGTTACCATGTTAGGAGGCGGTTTTGGGCGTAAATCAAAACCTGATTTTTCAGCAGAAGCAGCTTACCTTTCAATGAAAGTAGGCAAGCCTATTCGTGTTCAATGGACGCGTGAAGACGACATACAACATGGTTTTTACCATGCAGTTTCGGCTCAGCACATTGAAGCATCGCTAGATAAAAATGGCGCAATAGAATCGTATTTACACCGCACCGCGTTTTCACCAATTACCTCTACCTTTTCAGAAGGGGCGACTACGCCAGGAAGCTTTGAACTGCGCTTAGGATTTACCGATAACCCTATTAACACACCTAACATGAAGTTAGAAAACGGTGATGCGCCTGCCAAAGCACGAATTGGTTGGATGCGTTCTGTATCAAATATTTTTCATGCTTTTGCTATTCAGTCATTTATTGGCGAAGCAGCACACAAAGCCGGTCGCGACCAAAAAGACTATTTACTAGACACGATAGGTCCGAGTCGCATTGTTGATGTAACTGAGCAAAATGCCACATACGATAATTACGGTGGCGATAAAGCGGTTTATCCTTTAGATATTGGCAGACTGCGCCATGTTATTGAAAAAGTAACTGACATGAGTAAATGGGGTCGAGAGCTTCCTAAAGGTCGAGGTTTAGGAATAGCAGCACACAGAAGCTTTTTAACTTACGTAGCTACGGTAGTTGAAGTAGAAGTGTCGGATGCTGGCGATTTAAAAGTAATTAAGTCGTGGGTTGCCATTGATGCGGGTACTGTTGTAAACACCGACACTGTTAAAAACCAAACCCAAGGTGGCTCTATTTATGGGATTACAACTGCAATCAGCGATGGTATTACCTTTGATAAAGGGCGCGTACAGCAAAGTAATTTTCATGATTATCGCGTACCGCGTATGAGCGACGCACCTCTTGAGATTGAAGTTGAAATTGTACAAAGCGATGCACCACCAGCAGGGGTAGGCGAGCCATCTACACCGGTTTATGCGCCAGCATTATGTAATGCTATTTTTGCAGCGTGCGGAAAGCGTATTAGGCAGTTACCGATTGGTAACCAATTAAAAGCGTAGCTAAATAACCTACAGCTTAAACAAAAAAACCGCCAAATGGCGGTTTTTTTAAAAGCGGTTAACGCGGTTTAACGACCTTTTTCAAACTCATCAACTTCACGCTCTGCTTCTTCTTTAGATTTACCGTATTGCTGCTGGATTTTACCAACTAGCTCTGTACGGCTACCTTCAATTTTATCTAAATCGTCGTTGGTAAGATCGCCCCATTTTTGTTGAGCCTTACCTTTAAGTTCTTTCCAATTACCTTCGATACGATCGCTGTTCATAAGTTTATCCTTACTTTAGGTTAGTGAATTAACTGTCAGTTATAAAGTAGCAAGCCTTGTACCAATGAATAATAATGGTTTTATTGTTTTCATTATCAGTTGGTTATATTTTTATGTTGAGCGATTTTGTTTTTAATATTGCGCTATTTATTAAAAAATATACATAGCAGCCTGTAATTATTGCTGACATAAATTAGGCCGCTTTGATGTAACTCATTCTTAAATTTTTGTTTTAAGCTAATATGCAGGTATTAAACAAAGTAGTTAACCTGAGTGAGTTATGAATACAAAAACGTGTGAATACGGAGTGGATGACTGCTCATACAAAATGGCAGGTGAGTTAGCAGGTATTACACAATTGGTGAATGCGTTTTACGACAATATGGACGCTTTAAAAGAGGCTGAACATATAAGGAGTATGCATTCAAAAGACTTATTGGCATCGCGTAAAAAACTTGCTTACTTTTTGTCGGGCTGGTTAGGTGGTCCTAAATTATACGCTGAACATTTTGGTAGTATTAACATACCTCAAGCGCACAAACATTTACATGTAGGAATTGAGCAAAGTGATGCATGGCTTTTATGCATGCAAAAAGCGGTTGATGGGCAACCTTACGAAGCACCATTTAAAATTTACTTAATGCAGCAATTACGAGTGCCTGCAGATCGAATTAGAATGGTGTCGGGTAGTTAATAGCAATTATTAATAAACATCTACCGCGGTGTCGCTGCGGTTTTTTGTTACAATGCCTGCAAAGCAATTTAGGGTAAATAGCTGTGCTGCCGGTTCAAGACATATATCAACAACTCGTTACTACATTACAAAGTAATCCTATTACGTTATTACAAGCGCCGCCTGGTGCGGGTAAATCTACGTGGTTGCCGCTGCAACTAATGCGCGATGGGCATTTTAAACGTATTGTAATGCTAGAGCCTCGCCGTTTAGCTGCTCGTAATATTGCCAGCTACCTAGCAAAGTGCCAAAACGAAAGTGTTGGGCAAAGTGTGGGCTTGCGGATTAGGGGCGAGAGTAAAGTAAGCGCTAATACGCGCCTCGAAATAGTTACCGAAGGCATGCTAACGCGCATGCTGCAAAACGACCCCGAATTAAGCGATATTGATTTACTGATATTTGATGAATTTCATGAGCGTTCAATTGCAGCCGATACCTCACTTGCCTTTGCGCTCGAGACCCAAAGTGCGCTGCGTGAAGGTTTAACCATTATGCTTATGTCGGCAACTCTTGATACTGAGCGTTATACAGCGTTTTTTGACTGCCCTGTAATTCAATCAAGCGGTCGCAGCTACCCAATAGACGAAGTATACATACCCATAAAAGATGAAAGCCGCTGGCTTGATGCAATTCCTAGCATAATAAAAAAAGCACTTAATGAGCAAACAGGTAGCGCATTGGTGTTTTTACCTGGGCAATTTGAAATACTACGCGTGCAACAAGCACTGAACGATTTACCCAGTAACTGCATAGTCGCAACGCTATTTGGCGAGCAAGATAAAGCTAATCAGCAAGCTGCTATTGCTCCTGCACCAAACGGTATGCGCAAAGTAGTGCTTACCACCAATGTAGCCGAAACCAGTTTAACTATTGAAGGCATACGCATTGTAATTGACAGCGGCAAGCGCCGTGCAGCGACCTTTAATTTAAAAACAGGGGTCACAGAGCTCACAACACAAAGTATATCGCGCTCCTCTGCTGTGCAGCGAGCAGGACGTGCAGGGCGAATAGAGCCGGGCGTTGTTTATCGAATTGGCTCAAAGCAAACCTTTGAGCGACGTAATAGCCACGACAATCCCGAAATACTCACATCAGACATAAGCCAACTTATGCTTGAGGCAAAGCAGTGGGGAGCCAGTATTGATGAGCTAACCCTACTTGATAAGCCTACTGAGCAACAATGCGAGCAAGCAAGTAACCTGCTCAACATGCTAGAAGCTATTGATAGCAAGGGTAAGCTCACACCGCTTGGCAGTAAAATGTTAGGTTTTGGTGCTGATATTCGTTTGGCGCATATGCTACTAAAAGCACAAATACTTGATGACCAACTCCCTGGTATTTTTAGGCTCGCTATTTATTTAGTGGCATTACTTGAGAGCCGAGTAAACAGTGCAAACGAGTTGAGTTTAGCGTTGCATAGCCAACAGCAACGTCCGCATCCGGTATTTAAACAGCAGTTAAAATATTGGCAAAGCCGCTTAAAAGTAAAAGACGAAAACAGCGAATTAAATACGCATTATATTAGTTTGCTAGTGGCATTGGCATACCCAGATCGTATTGCTAAAAAACGCGGTAATGGTTACCTACTTGCCAATGGTGCAGGTGCTGAGTTAAATGCCGATTACTGGCACAACGACGATTACTTAGCTATAGCAACCATGGGCGGGCACAAAGGAGGGCGTATATTTGCAGCCACCGCGCTTAACCCATTTGAGTTACAAGAATTTTTACCGCATTTATTTAGTGAACTTACTCGCTGTGAGTTTGACGAAAAATCAGCACGTTTTATTCATCAAGATGAAGTAAAGCTCGGGGCTATAACGCTCAGCAGCCAGCCTAGTAAACAAAAACTAGATAAGAGCGAGCGCGCTAAAGCGTGGCTAAACTTATTTGCTAAACACGGTTTTGCATTATTTAACGAGCAACCTGATGCGCAGCAATTGCTGATACGCATGAGCTTAGCAAGTAAGTTATTACCCGATAAATTTCCAAAAACAAATGAGCAACAACTTATTCAAAATGCAGCGCAGTGGCTAGGCGTGTTTTTAGAAGATATTAAAACGCTCACGCAGCTTAAAAAGTTTAACTACTTTGAAGCACTACAAAACTGTTTTGATTGGCAACAACAAACCGCTTTAAAAGCACTGTTACCACTGCGCTTAACGGTGCCAAGTGGCTCAAATATAAAAATAGAATACCAGCTTGATGGCCCCGCAAAGCTAAGCGTGCGTATGCAAGAAGTTTATGGCTTGACCAGTACGCCTATGCTTGCCAACGGTAAACTGCCACTGCTTATGGAGCTGCTATCGCCAGGTAAACGCTCATTGCAACTTACTCAAGATTTAGCGCACTTTTGGGCTAGCAGTTACCGCGATGTGCAAAAGGAAATGAAAGGTCGTTACCCTAAGCATTTTTGGCCAGACGACCCTGCCAACAGCGTTGCAACCAACAGAGTAAAGAGCAAAATGTAGGAGTTATACCAATTTTATTAAAAACATGATCATTTTGTCGTATTAAATAGCGCACTCACTGCGTTAAAAATTATTCATATAGAACAACTATATGTCGTAATTTTTGCCTTGTTATTACGCTATTTTCTTAGCGCTATAATGAACACTAATTTAATGCAATTGGTATTAATTACTTAACGTTATTTGTTTTATTTTTGAGCATATTAATATAGTGTTCCTATAAATGAATCAATATTTTTAACTACAGGGAATAAGTGATGAAGCTACTTTTAACGTTAGGTTTGGCTCTAGTAACTGCTTTTTCGGCTTATGCTGAAAAGCCACTCGACTTAAATGCGTTTGCGCAGCAGTACTATAAAACAATGACCGCCACACAAGCACCTAACGCAGGTGCTAAAGAGCTTGAGGCTTACCTTGCATTGTTAACCGATGATATTGGCAATCAGCATATTCCGTATCAACCGGATGACTCACGTACTCCAGATGGTAAAAAGCAGATGCGCAAAGGTATGAGTTTTTACTTAGGTGCGCACACGTTGTTTGAAAGCACACTGCTTAATACATTTGTGTTTAACGATACAGGCTTTGCTATTCGTTATAAAAACTATGTAAAAGGTATTCATCCGCAAAATAAACAGCCAATTGAGTATACCTCCACAATGATGGAAGTGATTGAAATTGAAAACGGCAAAGTGGCGATGATCCGCAAGTATCACGAATAACAAATAAGGATATATATGAAACATTTACTTATCGCATTATCAATATTAATGCTTAGTGCATGCGTTAGTACAAAAAATGATTTTAGATTTGATGGCTCCACACCAGAGACAACTCAAGTGGGAGTTAATAAAGTTTTAAAAGCATTAAAGCCTCAAGATTCCATGCGTTTTTTAGGCGCTTTAATCGCAATTCAATTTTCTGACGTGCAAAGCTTAGACGATATTATGGGCGACCCGACCATGATGGGGGAAATGAATTACTTTATTATTGGCAAAAAAATAGATGGTTTAAATTATTACGAAGTACTGGAGCTTGCGAGTTCGTCTCCATCAAAAGTTGAATTTTCTGTAGTGGAATAATTTCAGCTTTTTGTACTACTTTAAATGTGTAATACCAATCCGCAATAATACTTAATCATTTTGCGGGGCTAAACGTGTCGCTACCTGCGTTAAAAAATTTTCATTTAGAACAACTAAATAGTGAATTTTTTGCCTAGCTATCAACACGTTTTTCCGCCCTCAAAATAGACCACTTAATTAAGCGAATTGGTATAATTTTATGTCTATATTAAATATATTATTGAAAGGGCTAAAGTTTTAACGCTATAAAATTTAATAGTAAACTTTGTTTATTCCTGCTCATGAATTTATACTACGCTTTAGTAAGAAGCTAATTATTTATTATTTAGGTACAGGGAGTCTAAAATATAAAAATGTAAGCTACTTTGACTTAATTTTACACGATTAGATAGAGACTATGACATTAAGATTTTTTGTAATAATAGGTACTTTGATTTTAATGTGCTTTGTAACAAGTTTATTAGTAGGGTACCGCTATTTCTTTAGCCTGCCGACCATAAACACTAGTATTGAAGATTATCAAAATCGTGAATTATTAAGTCTTAAAATTGCGCTTGATAGAGAGTTTATATTTTTAGAAACACTCAATTATGACTACGCCGTATGGGATGATACCTATAATTACATGGCTGATTTTGACGTAGAATATGTAGATTCAAACTTTGTAGGTGACACCTTCTACTCTCTCAAAATTGATGGTGTGTTTATCTACGATATAAACTTTAATATGGTTTACAGGCAAGCGTATAATTATATTAAACATACTGAGTTTGATGCACCTGATTTAGATTTACAGGTTAATAAATTAAACCGCGCAATTATTCCTAATTCAAAAGCCTCTGAAGACGACAACAGTTTAAGCCATTCTGGTTTTTTGCAAACAGCGGACGGCCCTGTCATGTTTGCATCGCATGTAATAAAGCGAACAGATAAAACAGGTGAGCCTGTTGGTAGTATTGTTTTTATAAAAAAAGTAAGACCGTCGTTGATCAAGTCCTTAGCTGAGATTGCACAAGTGGAGCTTAGCTACTCACAAATAGAACAGGCTAGTTCTTTAAACGATATTGCGACGCTTAAAGGGAGCCTCCAAGGAGAGGACATTGCCACTCAAAGGAAAAGGGTGATTCTAGATATAAACGGTAATCCACTTATTGCTTTGAACATTAAGCACCACCATCAAACACTGCCAGTTTTATTTGATCACTATTTAAAACTTATTTTGTTAATGTTTTTTGTAATGTCACTTTTGAGTTTCTATATTGTAAATCGTTACTTTATTGAACCACTTATTAACGGTGCGTCCGCTATCAATTCAATGCTGGTTAAAAACGATTTACAGCCTCTGAGATTCAGTAATAAATTTTTAGAAATGCGCGTTTTAATTAGCGGGTTTAATGCATTAATTAAACAAGTTAAAGATCAAAATTTTAAGCTTGAAAAAATAAGTAAAATTGATGGGTTAACCCAAATTTACAACAGGCGTGCCTTTGACGAAATTATTGCGGCGCAATGGGAACAGGCTCAACAGCAAAAAAATGCCTTTGGAATAATATTACTTGATGTAGACCATTTCAAAAATTATAACGATTTTTATGGTCACCAAGGCGGAGACAACGTTTTACAAGCTCTTGCCCAAAAGCTAAAGCAAGTAGCTAAGCAAAACACAGGTACAGTGGCGCGCTATGGCGGCGAAGAGTTCATATTATTCTTTAAACAGCTTTCTTATGAAGAGTTTGTAGATATATCTCAGCAATTGCTTTTGGCGGTTAGGGAATTAAATCTACCTCATGAAGCGTCGCCTGTACGTGAATATTTAACAATTAGTGCTGGGTGTGTATTTGCTACAAAAGAAACCTTAAGTAGTAAAAATGTGTCTATGCAATCACTAATTAAAGAAGCTGACATAATGCTTTACGAAGCGAAAAACTCAGGTAGAGATAAAACATCAATCAAATCTATATAATTCAAGTGAATTATTAAAGATGCATCAGCTGTTTTTTATTATAAAACGCTTAAACCTCTTTCCCGCCATGGCTCTGTGCTAGGTCGTCAAGTTCGGCGCAAGTGTAATCAAAACCACTTTCGTCGTATTCGTATGTCACTTTTACACTATCGCCGCCATTAAAAAGTCGTGTTTTTACATCGTTAACCGGCCAGTCTTTCAGCTCGTGTAAAAACCGGTTAGCAACTTGTGAAGATTCAAAACAATAGCGAATTTCTGTTTTCATAAATAATAAAGCTCTGGCTGTTTACCCCTGCAGCTAGTGCATTATTAATGGGGCGTTCATGATTCGGTTACAAAAAATAAAGAGTTAAATTGTAAATTTTGTGTTTCAATAAATGCATCAAACTCGGTACACACTAACGTACTTTAATTAACAAATGATGACGACTTTACATGCATTATAAATTTGCTCTGATCGCAAGCACTGTTTTTATACTAAGCGCTTGCGGTGGTTCAGGCTCAGATGATACGCCAACCGTTAACGGAAATAAAATCCCCATTTTGTCAGTCGCTGATATTCCTAGTGAATTAAGTAAGGGCCAAACAATTGAGCTAACAGCAACAGCTAGTGATAAAGACGGCACTATTACATCGGTTGTATGGCAACAAACGCAAGGGCCTGAACTAATTAGCGGGCCTTTAGAGGCAGTAACCACCTCAGTAACACTGCTAAATGCGCAAAGTTATAAGCCTGTTAATTACGCTTTTTCGGTCACAGCAACCGACAATGAAGGAGCAAGCAGTGTAAAAACGCTGAGCTTTATAGCGCGCAATAATATGGATGAGATTAGCGCCGCACGGTTACTACACCAAGCAACAATGGGGCCTAAGCTTAGTGAAATACAAAACGCACAAGGTTTAAGCGAGCAGCAATGGCTTGATAAACAAATAGCGCTACCTATTAATTATCACCGTGATTATTTAGTAAAGCTAAATGACGATGACGACTTTAAATACATAAGCCGCATAGATGCATGGTGGAAAGCAGTAATGCAAAGTGACGATCAACTCCGTCAACGTGTTGCATTTGCGTTAAGTGAAATATTAGTGGTGTCGGATGAGAACAGTGCCTTAAGAGGGCAACCTGAGGGCATGATCACTTATTACGATTTATTACTAAAGCATGCCTTTGGTAATTATCGTGACTTACTCGAAGATGTCACGCTTTCGCCTATTATGGGAACTTATTTAAGCCATTTGGGTAACGAAAAAGCAGACGATACACTTAATATTCGCCCAGACGAAAATTACGCACGTGAAGTAATGCAGTTATTTACTATTGGCCTTGAAGAGCTAAACCTAGATGGCAGCGCCAAGCTTGATGCACAAGGTAATACCATTGCCACTTACGGACAGGTAGAAATAGAGAGTTTTGCACGCGTATTTACTGGTTGGACGTTTGCCGATAGTGAAACATTTAAGCGTAAAAGTCGTGATTATATTAAGCCAATGGAAGCATTTGACGAGTACCATTCTAGTAAACAAAAAACCTTACTAAACGGTGAGGTTATACCACAAGGTTATGTAGCAGAAGAGTCATTGCAAATAGCCCTCGATAACTTATTTAACCATCAAAATGTTGCGCCGTTTATTAGCAAGCAGCTTATTCAGCGATTAATTACCTCAAACCCAACACCCCAATACGTTGAGCGAGTAGCTAATATATTTATTGATAATGGCGCCGGTGTACGCGGCGATTTAGCGGCTGTAGTAAAGGCTATTTATTTAGATGATGAAGCGCGGCATTTTGGCTCAGTGCTTAATTACCAAGGTAAAATTAAAGAGCCTATTTTAAAAACTGTACAGTTTTGGCGAAATCTCGATGCTAAATCGCCAGCGGGTTATTATAAAACATGGAATTTAATAAATAGCTACGGACAAGGACCCATGCAGTCGGCTTCGGTATTTAACTTTTTTAGGCCTGATTATCAAACCGCAGCTTTGCGAAATGAAGGTATTGTTGCGCCAGAATTACAAATAGCAAACGACGCAACACTGATTGGTACCATGAACGCGCTTTATGCAAGTTTAGTATGGAGTACCGCAGAAGCGCGCAGCGATTTAAATTCAAATAGTATTTATATTTATGTTCAAGACGACATGAATGTTTTAGAGAAAAACGGTGTTAGCGCGCTATTAGCTCAGTACAACACGTTATATTTTGCAGGCGCAATGAGCAGTGACACGCGCCAAGCGTTATTTGATTTAGATGCCTATTTTAATGAAGAGCAATACCGTGAACGGGTTTCGTATTTATTATATATGATTGCTATTTCACCTGAATTTAACGTGCAGTATTAGGAGCGCATAATGAGCATTAATAGAAGAGAGTTTTTGTCGTTATGTGTAAAAGGCAGTGTATCGGCTGCCGCGTTAACGAGCCTGCAATTACAAGCATTAACTGGAGCGACTAATGCAGTTGAGCTAGGAGATTACAAAGCATTAGTGTGTGTGTATTTATATGGAGGGAATGATTCGTTAAATATGCTAGTTCCGCTTGAAGGCGAGCAACGTAGTGTTTACGAGAAAAGTAGGCAGAACCTGGCTGTAGAGAGCCCACTTGAGTTAAGTATTAAAAGCCAGTTTGCCGGTGGAGTCGGTATTCATCCCTCACTTGAACCTATACAAAATGTGTTTGAATCTCAAAATTTAGCATTTATAGGTGGGGTCGGTACTTTACTCGCTCCCACAACATTGAGTGACTATAAAAATAAAACAATAGGTTTGCCTAAGCATTTGTTCTCGCATAACGATCAGCAAGCTGCATGGATGTATGGTCGAGAAAAACAATCACTTAATAGCGGGTGGGGCGCACGACTTTTAGAACGTTTAGAGCTACAAGATGAGTTTGCAGCTAATGTATCACTCGACGGTACTAATTTATGGCAAACGGGAAGTGCTAGCAATGCATTTGCGCTTAACAAAAGTGGCATTAGTAGTATTAACGCGTTTGGAGGGTATCAACCTCGTAGTGAGCACGTAACTTCTATTATGAACCGCTTACTAGGCAATACAAGCCATCCGTTAAGTACAGCTTATGCCAATGGCTTAACAAGTGCGATAAATAACACTCAAGCAATGAACAGCGCGTTAGAAAGCGCGCCTGCACTTATTACCCCATTTAGCGATAATAGTCTTAGTGAGCAATTTGCAGCAGTCGCTAAAACAATTAGCGTACAGGCAAGATTGAGCACTCAGCGCCAAGTGTTTTTTGTTTCTATGGGGGGGTATGATACGCACGATAACCAATTAACAACGCACCCTGCTTTACTAAATACGTTAGCTCAAGGGTTAAGTGAATTTGATAGCGCGATGAAAGAGCTTGATATGGCAGATAAAGTGACTGCGTTTACTATGTCTGATTTTGGTCGCACGTTGACCTCAAATGGCGATGGCACTGACCATGGTTGGGCAGGGAACCAAATAGTAATGGGCGGCGCAGTAAAAGGCGGCAATATATATGGCGAGCTACTAACTCAACATTTGGATGGCCCACAAGATACCGGTGGCGGGCGTTTAATTCCAAGTGTTGCTAATGAGCAGTACTTTGCCACACTGGCTCAGTGGTTTGGTGTGCCAAGCTCTGAGCTTGTTGATATCTTTCCAAACTTGAGTAACTTTGATCACACAACATTGGACTTTTTTGTGTAATTAGTCGCTAATAGTAATCTAAAAGCACTTGTTAGTAGTATAAGCTACCGGTTGATAGTGCTTATCTGTTTTAATAATAAAAATCACACAATATAGGAATCATAAAATGAAAGTTTTAGTGAGCTTAGTTAGTTTAATCGCTTTTTTACTCGTCATACTGCCGGGGCCTTTGTATAAATTTGGTATTGTAGAACTGAAGGTTGCGTTTACGGGATTTAGATTTGGCGTTTACGCTGGTGGCGCTGCATTGGTGCTACTTATAATACAAGCGCTATTTATGCGTAAAACGTTAACGCTAAGTAGTGGTGTTATTGCACTTGTATTTTCGGTTGTGGCCATTGCTATGCCACTTAATATGATGAACAAGGCTGAAGGCGTACCGGCAATTCATGACATTTCAACTGATTTAGTTAATCCACCAAAATTTGTAGCAATTGCACCACTGCGTGCAAATGCATCTAACCCAGTAGAATACGCGGGTGAAGAAACGGCAGTACAGCAACGCAAAGCATACCCTGAGCTGGTAACTTTAAGCTTTGCACAATCTAAAGCCGATTTAATGACAGCAAGCGAACAAGCAGTTAAAAATCTTGGCTTTGCATTGGTAAGTGCAAATACGGCTACAGGTATTGTGGAAGCTACCGATACAACAACGTGGTTTGGTTTTAAAGACGATGTGGTTATTCGTATTAAAGATGAAGGCAGCCAACGTTTTGTTGATATTCGTAGTAAGTCGCGAGTAGGGCGTAGTGATTTAGGAAAAAATGCAGAGCGCATTCATTCAATTATTAATGAATTAAACAGCTTACTTGCAAAATAATTAAATTTAGCTCCCTAGTCCTAACGATTAAGCCCAAACACTGTTTGGGCTTTTTTTGTGCCTATTTTATATTGTCAGGTTCTATTCACAGGCTATGTACTATGCTGTTGATGATTTAAATTTTTAACCACTATGGAGTTATTATGAAAACAGTAGGATATGCAGCAAAAAGCCAAGGTTCTGAATTGACAGAGTTTTCTTTTGAGCGCCGCGATTTACGAAATAACGATGTAGAAATTGAAATTTTATACTGTGGTGTGTGCCATTCAGATTTACACGCCGTACGAAATGATTGGGGTGGCAGTGACTACCCATTAGTACCTGGGCATGAAATTGTTGGTAAAGTTATGTCGGTAGGTAGCGACGTTAAAAAATACAAGCAAGGCGACACGGTTGCTGTTGGTTGTATGGTTGATTCGTGCCAAAGCTGCGATCAATGTGATAACGATGAAGAGCAATTTTGCCGCGAAGGTATGATTGGTACTTACGCAGGCAAAGACCGCATTAGTGGTGAAATGACCCAAGGTGGGTATTCTAAACATGTTGTTGTACGCGAAGAATTCGTACTTTCCGTACCAGAAAATTTAGACCTTTCTCGCGTAGCACCGCTACTTTGTGCAGGTATTACTACTTACTCGCCACTTCATAAATGGGGCGTAAAAAAAGGTAGCCGTGTTGGTGTTGTTGGTCTAGGCGGACTTGGCCATATGGCCGTTAAAAATGCAGTTGCAATGGGCGCAAGCGTTACGGTAATTGGCCGTAGTGAGTCTAAAAAAGATGATGCGGTTAAATTGGGTGCTCAGCATTACTTAGTGTCATCTAATGATGACGAAATGAAAGACTCGCAATCTGCCTTTGACGTCATTATAGATACGGTACCTGTAAAACATGATTTATCTATTTACACACCACTACTTGATGTAGATGGTACTTTAGTTATTGTAGGCCAAGTTGGTCCTGTAGATGAGCTAAGCACGGTGCCATTATTAATGGGTCGCCGTCGTATTGCAGGCTCACTTATTGGTGGTATTGCACAGACGCAACAAATGCTCGACTTTTGTGGTGAAAATAACGTGCTACCTGAGTGCGAAATGATCAACATTGACGAAATTAACACTGCATACGAGCGTATGGAAAAGTCAGACGTACGATACCGCTTTGTTATTGATATGGCATCGTTAAACGCTTAATTTACTAAGGCCTGTTTATCTTTCGAGGTTAAATTTGCAGCAGACTGTTTGGTATTTAGGCAAGGCAGAGCCTATGTAGTGTGGTTATTCCCCGTAAGTAGGCGATAACGCAGCATAAATGCCAAACATGCGCTGCCCTTTGGGTTCTTTCTAGGGGCAATTTACTCTTTGTTGCTCGGTTTTTACTTATTCTTACATGGATGTAAGCCAGTAGAATAACGCAGGAGCAGTTATCGAGCCCACTAGGTTACAAACCTCATGCCGCGATTAAATCGCCCCTAGATTGAACAAATTTTGAACCTGAAAGGTCAACAGGCCCTAGGTAAATTAAAAATAAAAGAGCCGCTAATTAGCGGCTCTTTTTGTATTTTAAATTAATCTGAACTCAAGTTAATTAGTAGCTTGCGCTGTTGGTTGCTGTTTATTTAGTTGTAAGTAACTTAGTAGCCACATACCCAAACCACCTAAAAATAATGCAGCTGCTACGTAACCTGTTTGATTAGGTGCAGCACCCTGTGCTATTGCAATTCCACCGACCCAAGGGCCTATAGCATTGGCAGTATTAAATGCGCACTGTACTAAGGCACCAATCATAGCGTGGCCTTCGGGTGCAACGTCCATTAAAAGCGTTTGAATCAGCGTAGCCAAGCCCACACTGCAACCAATAAAGAAGATCACTGCATAAAGAGCCCAAATATTATGGCTTGCCGTTACATAAGCAAAGGCAAATACAATGGTACATACAAGCGCAAGGCCAGTCGTTTTAATTGCTGATTTATCGGCTGCTTTACCCAGTACATAGTTACCGAGCGTACAACCAATACCAAACATTACCATTGCGATAGAAATAGTATATGGGGCTGTTTTTGTTACCACTAAGATGGTGTCGGCAATGTAAGTATAAATACAAAATACCCCGCCAAAGCCAATAATTACAATACCCAAAATAGACCAAACCAGTTTGTTTTTAAGTACGCCAAACTCGTTTAGTAAGTTAGAAGGCTTAGCGTTATCTATATTAGGCACTACTTTATAAACAAAAATAAAAGCAATAAATGCAAGCACTGCAGCGCCGGCTAAACAATACCGCCAACTAAGGTTTTGACCCACAAGTGTTACAACAGGCACACCAACAATAGTGGCCACAGTTAAACCCATAAACACCTTAGACATAAAGCTAGCACGCTTACCTTTTGGGGCAATATCCGATGCTAATAAAATAGCCGCGCCAAAATATGCACCATGAGGTAAACCACTTAAAAATCTAAATATTACAAGCTGCTCAAGCGACGTTGCCATCGCGCTTAATCCGTTTGAGACAAACATTAAGCTTATAAATATGAGCAATGCTTTGCGCTTTCTCATATTAGCAGTGGTAAGCATTAAAATAGGGGCGCCCACTACAACACCAATGGCGTAAGCACTAATTGCATAGCCACTTTGTGATGGCGTTGAGCCAAATGTTTCGCTAATTAGTGGCAGCATAGGCATCATCGAAAACTCAGATAATCCTAAAATAAATGTGCCTAGCGCTAATACGAGTAAAATAGCGGTTCTGTTAAGTTGACTAGATGCCGACGTTACATCTGATGTCATAGATGATCCCTTAAGGTTTAATTTTAAAAATGAAACTGCACAATAGATCTTGAATAGGACATATTATGTGTATGCTTAAATTTTGGTGTGAGAGGGTAGTCTGTGAGGGCGCTATTTTAAGTTAAAAAAAGTACAGAGTCATGCATAAATTAGTGGTTTTATTAGGTTTTTAAAATGTTAATTAGAAGAAAATACTACTTAACATTTATAAAATAAAAAAACTATTTATAAAGCATATATATATAAGATATTAAATATTAGCCGAAAGGTTATTTAAAGCTTATATTTACAGTACAGCTACATATTGATATCACATTAATTTGCTAATTTTTGTACTAATTTACTCCTTAAGGTTTTTATATGTTTGGTATTTCTAAAAGAAACGCAAAAATTGAAGAAATGGAGCTTCAATTAATTCAAAAACAATCTATTTTATCGGCAATTAATAAGCACGTTGCTTATATAGAGTTTACACCTGATGGAATAATATTAGACGCAAACCAGTTGTTTTTAAAAACGATTGGGTATAGCAAAGAGAAAATAATTGGTAAGCATCATCGTATGTTTTGCGAACCTGAATATGCAAAGTCAAACGAATATAGTCAATTTTGGCAAGCATTAAAAACAGGGAATTCTAAAGCAGGCTCGTTTTTAAGGTACAAAGCTAATGGCGATAAGCTTTGGCTTGAGGCAACTTACTTTCCTGTAGAAGAGCGCGGCGTAGTCACCAAAGTTATTAAAATAGCCTCTGATATTACGACCAGTTACATACAAAGAAAAGCGCAAGAAGCTATTGCAAATGCACTCGACAAAGCCTTGGCTACAATAGAGTTTACCCCAGAGGGTAATATTTTAAAGGCGAACCAAAACTTTTTAGCAACAATAGGTTATAGCTTAAAAGACATTGTAGGCAAGCATCATAAAATGTTTTGTACTAAATTGTTTTATGAGAAAAACCCACGCTTTTGGAGTGAATTAGCGCAGGGGCAGTTTAAGTCAGGAAAATTTAAACGTATTGCCGCCGACGGTTCAGAAATTTGGTTAGAAGCAACTTATAACCCAATTTTAGATAGCAAAGGTAATGTAATTAAAATAATTAAGTTTGCATCAAATATTACCGATCGAATTAACAATAACAGTGCAGTGACAGAAGCCGCTGCAATAGCACATGAATCGGCGGTAGCTACTGCTACAACCGCTAAAAAAGGCTCTGAAATACTACAAAACTCTATAGCGAACTCCGACGCCATTGTAAGCCAAGTACTTAAATCGGTAGATTTAATAAAAAATCTTAATGAACAGTCTGCGGTCATAGGCTCCATTGTTTCGACAATTAGCAGCATTGCGGATCAAACTAATTTACTGGCACTTAATGCCGCAATAGAAGCAGCGCGTGCTGGTGATTATGGTCGAGGTTTTGCTGTAGTAGCTGATGAAGTAAGGCAGCTTGCAGCCAGCACGAGTCGCTCTACTAATGAAATAGCAAGTGTTGTTAAAAATAACCAAGAGCTCACTAATGATATATCAAAGCAAATAACGTCAGTTTCAGACTCATCAAAACAAGGAAGAGAGCTTATTGCTAATGTGTCTGAGGTCATTAAAGAGATTGAACGTGGAGCCGATATTGTTTCTCAAACGGTAGCTAAGTTAAATACTTAGTTAATTGCATGTTCCTATGTTTAAAGCTGCCTTCTTATGTGCTCAAACACACCTAACAACATTCTAAATTGATAAAGTGCGACAATATGTCGCGCTTTTGCTTTTGCAACTCACACTATAATTACGCCAATTATTACAGTGGCATAAATTAACAATGGTTTATAAAAGCAAAACTCAAAAAACATATTTACTAACTCCTGTCGCACTTTTTATTAGCGGTGTGCTATCTCCTTTTGCATTTGCCGACGATACGCCTTTAGAAGTGATTGAAGTACACGGACATGCTCAAAATAAGCATTTAGCACTTGGTTCGTCAGAATCGTTATTAAGTGATTTAGGTGTCGATTTTTCAGCAGCGGGCGGCGTATCTAACTTACCTATTTTAAATGGTTTAATGGGCGACAGAGTTAAAGTGTTAGTTGATGGTGCAGATGTAACCGCTGCATGCGCTAATCATATGAACCCGCCACTTTCGTATATCTCGGCTAATCAAATTACGTCTTACAATGTGGTTGCAGGCGTGTCGCCAGTAAGCGCGGGCGGGGATAATATTGCCGGTGTAATAAGCGTTAATTCTATTTCACCACAGTATAGCGATAGCAATGAATTAGGTTGGCACTCAGGTTATGTGTCAGCAAAGTACAGTAGCGTTGATAACGGACGTAAACTTGGCGTTGGTGCACGTTTAGCAAGTGACACGTTTAGCCTTAATTATCAGGGTTCGTTTAGTGACGCAGATAGTTATGAAGACGGTAACGGCGATGTAGTATTAGATACATTGTATCGAGCACAAAATCATAGTTTAACCGCAGCTATGCGCGATGATAAACAGCAATTAGTTATAAAGCTAACGCATCAAAAAATCCCGTATCAGGGATTTGCAAATCAGTATATGGATATGACCGATAACACCAGCTACGGTGCAATAGCTCAATACAAACGCTCCTTTGAAAACAGCGAGCTTGAAGGGCAAGTTAACTGGCATAGCGTAAAGCACGAAATGGGTTTTTTCAGTGAAGAAAAAACAGGCATGATGCGAATGAAAACCGATGCACAAGATATAAGTACGCAGCTTAAATGGCGTATTGCGCTTGATAAAAACAGCAGTATTTTACTCGGTCAAGAATATTACAATTACAGTATTGATGATTGGTGGCCAGGTATTGAAGGCTCAACCATGATGGGACCAGGCGATTACGTAAATGTAAATAACGGTAAACGAGAGCGCATAGCGGCATTTGCTGAATTTGAGAGCCAAGTAAATACAAAGTTATGGTTAAACGCAGGCGTACGTATTGAAAGTATTAATACCCACGTTGGAGAGGTTCAATCTTACAACGATGACATGAGCATGACGGATATGGACGATATGAGCGACATGGGTAGTATGGAAAGTATGACCATGAGCGATACGTCTACAGATAATACCATTGCTGCACAGAACTTTAATGCTGGCGACAGAGATAAAACCGACACTATAGTTGATGCTAACTTATTAATTAATTACCAAATAACAAATTATGATGAGCTGCAATTTGGTCTTGCCCGTAAAAACCGAGCACCTAATTTATACGAGCGATATAGTTGGGGTGTAAGTACCATGGCAACCACCATGATTGGTTGGTATGGCGATGGTAATGGCTACATTGGTAATCCTGATTTAGACGTTGAAACAGCGCATACAATAAGTGCTACTTATATTAAATCGGCTAAAGATGATGGTTGGCGATTAAGCACCAATGTTTGGTATACAGATGTGAGTGACTATATTGATGCTGATATTGTAAGAAGCTTCAATAGTTATGATTTGGACAACACTGCGCGTAACATTTTTCAGTTTACTAATGTAGATGCTATTTTGTATGGTGCAAAAATAGATTTAACAGCCAATATTTATGAATCTAAGGATTTAGGTAACTGGCAGTTACACGCTAATGTTGCTAATACGAGAGGCAAGCGCGACGATACTAATCAGCCACTTTATCAAATTAAACCACTGCAAACTCAGCTAGGTATTAGCCAGCAAATAGGTCGATTTGAAAACGCATTATCTTGGCAGTGGGTCGATACTAAAAGCCGTGTAGATAATGATCGTTTTGAAAACCAAACAGACAGCTACAGCCTGGTTAATTTAAGCTCTAAAGCCACATGGGATTCATTAACGCTAAGTGCTGAAGTGAGTAACGTGTTTGATGAGTATTACCAGCTCCCATTAGGTGGTGTAAGTGTTGCGGCACTTAAACAAGATAGCAGCAACGGGTTTGAACAACTTGCTGGGCAGGGTCGTTCATTTAATGTAAGCGTTAGTTACGCGTTCTAACTAAACTAAATTATTAAAAATAAAGCAAAAGCCATAACTGTGTTATGGCTTTTTTTGCGTTTTAATATGTAAGCCGTAAACTTATTTTTATGAAATATTTGTATGCAAAAAGCGTTCTATTAAGCACGCATGTACTAATTTTACAGCGTTATTTTAAGGCAATGCAGTAAAAAGCAGTAACTTGTTCATCACCCAATAATTAGGAAATACAGTGTTTAAGCAATTTAAAAATAAAGTGATGGGTGCGCCAACAGCTATGGCCGGTTTAGCTTTGGGTATTGCTAGTATGGGATGGGCATGGGAAAACGTTTTTAATTTAAACTCCCAAGGGCAATTTTTGGGAGCGGTACTAGCTGGCGTATTAGTTTTACTTTTGGCTGCTAAGTTTTTACTACACCCTCATTTATTAAAAGCCGATTTAGCACACCCAGTTGCAGGAAGTGTGATCCCTACATTTGCAATGGCTAATCTTGTTATTTCAAACTCAGTTGGGCAATTTAATTCATTAGCTGGCGACATTATGTGGGTTTTAGCTTTTGTGCTGCATCTCACATTTTTGGTGAGTTTTTTATACCAGCGAGCAAAAAAGTTTAACTTTGAGGATATGGCGCCCAGCTGGTTTGTGCCGCCAGTGGGGATAATTATTGCAGATGTTACTTTTTCGGGAAATCCGACATTAGCGTGGTTAGCTTATAGCGCACTGGTGATTGGTATATCAACGTACAGTATTATGCTGCCAATTATGTTTTATCGCTTTTTATTAGCATTAAAAAGTGACTACGAAATACAGCCAACACTTGCCATTTTAGCAGCGCCTGCCAGTTTAACATTAGCGGGGTATTTTCATATTGTAGCTAATCCATCACTCTTTATAGTGGGCGCATTATTTATATTAGCGATAATAAAAACACTGATTGTTTATGTGTTATTTATAAAGTTATTACGCAGACCTTTTACGCCTAGCTACGCTGCCTTTACGTTTCCAATGGTTATTGGGGCAACTGCATTATTTAAAATGGCTGATTGGATGCAAAGTATAAACCTCGCAATGCCATATGTAGATACAGTTAATTACTTAGCTACGTTTGAACTTATAGTTGCCTCGGCAGTAGTTGGTTATGTAAGTGGTCGGTACTTTTGCCACTTTAAACTATCAAAGCAACAGGTAACGTAGAGTTACTCTTGGGTTGCCTGTGGCTCATTACTTTCTTGTTCAGCTAGTTTTTCGCGCTCAGCTTTTGACACATAACCAGGTTTGTTGCTTTTATGTAGTTTAGCGTTAGTGCGTTTATCTTTCTTTTGAAATTTAGTGACGATTTTTTTACGACGGTTCACAATTAAATACCCTGTTAATTTTAAGTCGCGCATTATACAGTCATCCTCATAAAAGCTGCTATATAAATATTCAGCTTAAGTTACCTGTGTGTTTAGCGTAAAGAGCTATAAGTAAGCGCTTCATAGCGTTATAATTACCGCTCTTAGTTATTAATTAAATGGGAATTGTTTTGAAAAAGTTAGCTTTAGCCAGTATTGCTTTATTTGCGTTTGGTGCTCATGCGCAGTTAAATAAAAATATTGATAGCGTTGCCGATTACGCAGTAAATACCTACCAAAATGCTCAAATACACACACTAACTAACTTAGTGGCTTTTCCGACCGTTAATAAGAGCGATATTGCCGCTCCTCAAAATCCCGATTTTATTGGCTTTAAAGCACTTTTAAAAATGAAAGCCGCAGAGCTTGGTTTTGACTATCAAGATTTAGGTTACACCGTATTAATAGGTATGGGCGAGCAAAGCGAAAAAGTAACGGTAGTAACCCACGGCGACGTGCAACCTGCTAATGCTAGTAAATGGAAACAAAGTCCTTTTATTATTGATACATCTGAACCGGGAAAATTAGTTGGTCGTGGTACGGAAGACGATAAAGGTGCAATAGCAACAGCGCTTTACGCCATGAAAGCAATTAAAGATAAAGGCATAACGCTTAATAACCGTATTGAGCTGATGATTTATCTTGCTGAGGAGTCTGATTGGGGTCCGCTTACTCAATTTATGAAAACGTATGAACAACCAAAATATGCAGTAACGATTGATGCATCATACCCTGTAGTGGTTGCTGAGAAAGGCTGGAGCTTAATTGCACCTACCTTTAATGCAACATCGCCACAAACGGGTTTATATGTAAAGGACGTAACTGGCGGTGCGTTTAGAAGCCAAATTCCAGAAGATGCCAGCTTAGTACTTCACAATGCAGACGCTGCACTTATTAATACATTAAAAGCAAAAGCCAAGACATTAAATAAAGTTGAGTTTAACTTTAGTGAGCAAAATGATGCCTTAACAATAAGTGTTAAAGGTATGTCAGCGCATTCATCAGAGCCGGAGTCGGGTATAAATGCGATTGCGTATTTAGCTGAGTTATTTAAAGGCGTGGAGCTTGAAAATAACAGTGACGGTGAGCTAATCGACTTTGTGAATCAGTTAATTGGTTTAGATATTCATGGTAAACAGTTTGGCGAAATAGCTTACAAGCACGACTTTATGGGCCCGATGACAGTGGCACCAACCGTTATTGAGCGCGATGGTAATGCGCTAACACTTGCTGTAAATGCACGTCGCCCTATGGGTAAAGACGAAGCTGTATTACAAAAGCAAATTGATGATGCGCTCGCTAATTGGCAAGCCACTAACAATGTAACGCTTGCCAACATAGAAACAATTATTGGCACACCTATGCTGCTTGATAGCGCGCCGCATGCGCAAAAGCTGCTTGATATTTTTAAGCATTTTACGGGCGACGAAAAAGCTGACTTTGTATCAATAGGTGGTGGCACTAACGCAAAGCTGTTTGATAATGCGGTATCGTTTGGTCCTTCAATGCCGGGTAAGCGCTACACAGGTCACTCAGAGCATGAATTTATGACACTTGAGCAACTTGAGCTTAATTTACGTATGTACACAGCGATGATGATAGAGCTAGGTAATATGTAACCTAAAGTTATTTAGAAAATGCCGCCTTGTTTAACTGAACTGACCCAGCAAGGCGGCTTTTTTGTGTTTATTAAAATTGGGCTACAAAGCTAAGATTATATACATCATAGTTATCATTATCAGTGTAATTAGCTGTGAAGTAGTAGCTATCATTAATAAAGTACTTACCTTCAATAACTAAATCAGAGTCGTTTGAGCCAATACCGACTGCAACATGTTTATTAAAGTAATAGTTTGCGAGCACATTAAAAACTGAGTCGTCGCCAACATCTAGGTAGTCAACATTTATAGCAAAATAACTGTCATCGTAAAGATGGGCAAAGTAACGTGATGATAGGTCCCATGACTCTGTTTCATCATCTGTTTCAACAGTAAAACCAATGTAGTCGGTGTCATTAATTTCATGATTATATTGAGCTTTAAATAAATAAACTGTATCGCTATATTCATAATCTAACATACGAACAGATACTTTTAGTGAATCAGCAAATAAGTAACCTAAACCAAGTGAATAGTTGTCGGCATCACCAATATTAGGTAGTTCAAAAGTTGCAAAAGCATTGCCGTAAAAGCCTTCTCCAAAAATACCTTTTCCACTATAACCATCTGAATTAAAATAATTTAAGCCTATATTACTATCTGTATCCAAGTAGCCATAATCATCCCACACACCTGAGTTTTGCTGTTCCTCAAAGTAATAGTGAGTTGATAACCCGTACACATCATCACTGTAATAATCAGAATCAATTTTTGCGTAGTTTATAGAGTTAAACCATTGTTTTGATTCTGACTGCTCGACGTTTGCAGACGCTGTACAGCTAAGTGCGAGTAAAGTGAGTGGCATTAAAAAGCGCATAAGTATCCCTTCTTATAATTAAGTAAATTTGTTACTAGAATGGGTATTATATTTATGAGGTTTTATAAGGCAATTAAATGATTGTAATAAAGTGTTTGGGTATTGTAGATTTTCCTAATTAAAAACGTAGGTTACCTCAGGCAAGTTTTCAAAGCTTGGTTTGGCAAATAAATACCCTTGCATAAGCTCAACACCTGCGTTTTTAAGCCATGTATATTCTTCTACTGTTTCAATCCCTTCAGCCAGTGCGATAATATTTAAATCGCGAAACATATTTAAGCAATGAGTTACTATTAATTGGCGTTTTTTGTCGTTGCTTATATCGCGTATTAGCGCCATATCTAGCTTAATAATATCTGTTTGAAAATCAGCCAGCAGATTTAAACCAGAATAACCTGCACCAAAGTCATCAGTGGCGGTTTTAAATCCGAGAGACTGATAGTAATCAACAATGCGTTTAATGTGTGCGGTGTCTTCTATTTTTTCAACTTCAGTAAATTCAAACATAATATTTTGAATTGGGAAGTTATACTTTTTTGCCGCTTCTAGTGTGGTGCGTATACATCGCTCTGGTTTATAAATAGCATTAGGTAAAAAGTTAATGCTTAGCATTGATGTTATGCCCAGCTTTGAGGCTAGTTGAATGGCTTTAATACGACAAAGCTGATCAAATGCATAGCGGTTGTCTTCATTCACTTTTGAAATGATTGAATAAGCAGACTCGCCATTTAAACCCCTAACTAGTGCCTCATAGCCATAAATAAGATTAGTTTTACAGTTTATAATCGGTTGAAAAGCCATAGAAAAATCAAATTCGAGATCGTTAGCGTCAGCACAGTTACTACACGTAACTTTTTCGCAATCTTTTGATTTTTCGCTCATTTAGCTCATCCTTTTATGTTTATTTGTTTAGGTTAGTTGAGATTAGATTCTAACACAAATAGATTAAAGTATTGTTTTTTATGTTTTTATACATAATAAATAACTATGTAATTAAATGAAAAGTGATGACTAATGTCAGATCACTTAGTGACATTTAGCAGGTGTGTACGCTGCTTATTAAAACAATAATAGCGACATACATTACTTGGAGAATATAAATGAGCAATACAGTGACATTAGGCAAAAAAATTAAAGGATCTTTACTTATTTTAACTTTGCTAAGCGTTATAAATTTACTAACTTCGCCTAGTTATATGTGGGTAGTATGGCCAGCAATTGGGATGGGAATAGGGCTTGTAGTAAGTACTTTGAGTAGGAATAAACCTAAAAATACTTCTTTATAATAAGCAAGCCAAGTAATTACTTGGCTTGCTTAGTAAGGAACTGTCTAAACAGTTAAGTCTAAATAGTTAAGTCTAAATAGTTAAGTCTAAATAGTTAAGTCTAAATATTTAAAATGCTGATTGAAGTGTCGCATCTAGTGATATTTCGGTATTTAAGAGCTTGGAAATAGGGCAGCTCTTTTTGGTTTGCTCACATAAGGCTTGAAACTGCTCGTTTTGAATATCATCAATACGCGCTTTTACCTCAAGGGCAATATGCGTTACTGAAAAACCGTCATCTACTTCATCAAGGCTTACAGTGGCTTTAGTATCAATTTTATCTGCGGTAAAGCCTGCATCACCTAATGCAAGCGAAAGTGCCATACTAAAACATGCACTGTGAGCTGCACCTACTAATTCTTCAGGGTTTGAGCCTGCCTTATCTTCAAAGCGGGTATTAAAACCATAAGGTTGTTTATCAAGCGCGCCACTTTGAGTTGATATGCTACCTTTGCCTGTTTTAATATCGCCAGACCATGTTGAACTAGCCGTTTTTTTAATAGTCATCATCTTCTCCTTGCTTGAGTGTAAGCTTTTCAGGTTAGCTAAGCGTTATTTACAAAATAAACTTATATAAAGCCTTAAAAGCATTAATTACTGATGATGTTGCAAAATAGACGCCAGTTAATTGTTATCCCTGTTTATTTCGCTTACAGCGCTCTGAACAATAAATAACGTTATCCCAGTCGCGCTGCCATTTTTTACGCCACGTAAAAGGTTTATTACAAATAGGGCATATTTTTTGAGGTAAGTTTAGTTTTTTGTGCGCCATGCTTACTTAGCCTTGCTGTTACTTTTAGCATCCGTTTTACTTTTTGTTCGAGTAACTTTTTGAGTACCCCCAACGTGCTTTTTAAGAATCCTCCCTATGGCGCGTTTAACATCGGCTCGCTCACGGTATTGCCATAAGCGCTCGCGTGCTTCTTTTGAGGCCGCTGTTAAATCAAGCATGGGTTCGGGATAATCCTCCCCTAATTTAAAGTCGTTAAAGAGTGCTTCCATTGGAGTTTGCTCCCAAGGTTGGTGTAAATATTCAATAGGGAGTTTTTCAAGCTCGGGGCACCACTTTTTAATAAACGAACCTGTTGGGTCTTGATCTTCTGATTGTTTAATTGGGTTGTAGTGCCTAATGGTGTTAATGCCTGTTACCGAGGCTTGCATTTGAATTTGCGGGTAGTGAATTCCGGGCTCAAAATCTAAAAAGTAATTAGCGAGAGGAAAGCTTGCTTGCTGCCAGCTTATATTTAAATGATGCGTTACAAAGCTTACAAGCATGGCGCGCATTCTAAAGTTTATATAGCCGGTGGCTTTTAAGCAGCGCATGCAAGCGTCAATAATGGGAATACCTGTTTGACCTTGCGCCCAGCGTTCAATATCGTTTTTAACATGTTCATCATCACGATACGGAAATACATGATAACCCGGATTAAGGGCTAAAAACTCCATAGAACATTCGCTCTCAAACTTTTGCATAAAGTGGCAGTGCCAATGCAAGCGCGATACAAACGCAGCAAGCGGGCGCTTCCAGCCTCTTTTGTTAGGGTGTTTTGAATGATATTCATCAATGGCCATTTGATACACTTGCCTAAGGCTAATATTCCCCCACGCTAAATACGGCGAAAGTCGGGAGCAATGTGTTTGGCTTAAACTTGGGCTCGATATTCCTTTTTGATAACCTTTACCGCGCTCGGCAAAAAAGCTCTGCATTACAGTTCGGGCATGCAGCGGGCCACCTTGTTGAAAGCTGTCGTGATCTTGCGTGTAAGCGCTTGGTAGCTCAGGTGTTTGGTAGTTATTGAGGGTAATTGTTTTTATACTCTTCCAATTAGGAACAGCAATAGGTGCTTGCATTGTTTGCTGCCAGCGTTCGTTCCAATTATTACGATTTTTTTTGCCGCGAATAACCGCGCCTGTTTGCGACTCTTGCCAATTAATATGGTTATGCTGGCACCATGCTTTTATTGCTTTATCGCGCTTAAAGGTGTTGTTTAAGCCTATTTCTTGATGGCTAAAAATATTAACTATTTCAAATTGTGCCTTTAACGATTCAAGTAAATCGCTCATATTTAAATTAAAGATATAAACACAGGCGTTAAAACGCGCTAGCTGATTATTTAACTCAACTATTGATTGATACACAAAGCGCCAGTGCCGGTCATTGTAGTGTGCATCTTCGAGCAATAATGGCTCAAAGTTATAAAGTAATAGGGTAGGTAAGCCATTACTGAATGCATTTTTTAATGGTTGATGATCGCTAAGACGCAAATCACGTTTAAACCACACGATGTTTATTTTCATATAATTTGTTTATTGCTTTAAATAGAGATAAAAATTAGCTTGTTATTTAACTGAGTCAGCCAAACCTATACGTAACCAACTTGAATTAAGATTTAGTTTTAATGTATTAAAAGGAAAAGTATGTTTTTAGATTTAACTGTAAATAAAGAGCTTAATGTTTATTCGTATTTAGTTGGCGGGATCAGCCCTCGTCCAATTGCATGGATAAGTACATTAAGTAGCGACGGTGTGGCTAATATTGCTCCTTACTCATTTTTTACAGTAGCGAGTTGTAACCCACCAGTATTGAGTGTGACGCAAGTAAATCCACGCGATAAACCAAGTAAAGATACATTAATTAACTTATTAGCGACTAAAGAATGTGTGATTAACATTGTGAGTCATGAGCAGGTTGAAAAAATGAATCAAAGCTGTGCTAATTATCCTAGTGATGTTAGTGAGTTTGATGCTGCAAATATAACTAAAATTGATAGCCAAATGGTCGCAGTGCCGAGTGTTGCTGATTCAAAAGTACGCTATGAGTGTAAGCTACGTGAAGTTATTACTATTTCAAGCGAGCCAGGTGGCGGGCAAATGATGTTGTTAGACATAGTGGGTATTTGTGTTGACGATGAGGTGTTTGTTGACGGTTATATTGACCCAACACTTTTAGATGCGGTAGGTAGAATGGGTGGGGATTATTATGCAACCACTAAAGACAAATTTGTACTTAAACGACCACAAATTTAGGGCGTGTTGATCTTTGTGGATTGAAATTTGTTCAATCTAGGGGCGATTTAATCGCGGCGCGAGGTTTGTAACCTAGTGGGCTAAGTAAAAACCGAGCAACAAAGAGTCAATCGTCCCTAGAAAGAACCCAAAGGGCAGCGCATGTTTGGTCTTTATGCTGCGTTATCGCCTATTTATGGGGAATAACCACAGTTCATAGGCTCTGCCTTGCCTAAAAACCAAACATACTGCTGCAAATTCAACCACCAAAGATCAACACGCCCTAGTCTTATGTTTATTCTTCCTTAGTTTGTGCACATTGTTTGCACTTTTACTTGTTAACTTTGTTTTATTAAACGTTAAAGTAAAGGTTCAAACATTGAAAACACTTCTTAAAACAAAAGCCGCTAATGCAACTAAGTTATTTGCGTTAAGTGCGCTTTGTATCGCTTTAAGCGCATGTAATAGCGATTCAACAAGTACTGCAACAGACGGCGAGACAGTCAGTAATAGTGCTCCAACGGTTGATGCTGGTATTGACCAAACTGTTAATGCGGGCGATACCGTTTATTTAAGTTCAACAGTTGAAGATGATGGCGAAGTATCTGTTAGCTGGTCACAAACATCAGGCACTACCGTTAGCTTATCTTCAAGTACTGCAACGTCTACTGAGTTTGTTGCACCTGAAGTTTTAACCGATGAAGCACTTGTATTTGAAATCAGTGGAGATGACGGCACAAACGATGTCGTTGTAGATACCGTTATAGTTAATGTTATTGCTTCATCAGACTCAGATACAGTTGATAATAGTGCAAAACTTACCAGCTGGTTAATTAACAACGATACAACCTCTACTTATATACAAAACAATGGCGCAGTGGTTGAAGATGTTCAATCAGTTGAGGTTGTTACTGTTTCTGAGGAAGATGCTGACGTTGAATACATGTATGTGCAAACAACTGACATTCCTAAATATGACGTAACGCTTACACAAGACCAAGTAGACGCGTTAAATAACCGCCCGCGTGCAGCTACCGATTTTTATAACGGTGTAACCTCAGCAGCAGTAGGGCAAACCATTTCGTTTGGTGAAGATATTGGCTATAACAGCAGCACTGAAAACTGTGATGACACAGGCGGCGCAGGCTATTGGCCTCCAGGACCAGGTTGCCCGACAGAACAAACAGTTGAGGCGTATTTTCCGATAACACCTACCGATTTATCTGACACTGAAACTTGTGAAACAGGTTTAGGTACAGTTGGCTTAATGGTTAATGGCACCAGTATATTTAACTGGGGCGATGGTATGAGCTACGGTAATAATATTTGGTATACATTAGCGCCAATTGCAGAGCAATACGATGTTGATGTGTGTGGCGGACATGCTGCTAATGGTGAATATCATCACCATTTTTACACGAGTTGCTTAGCTGATTTACTTGAAGATGATGGCGATGCGCATTCACCTATTTATGGGTTTGCAGCTGATGGTTATCCACTTTATGGTCCTTATGAAAGTAACGGTCAACTTGCATTAAGTGGCTGGGAAATGCGTGATTATGGCGCGTCAGAAAGTGAAGGTGGTTGTGGTACTGAGGGCGAGCGAAGCTGTACTTTAGTCGATCAATACGACGTTAGCCTAGGCACACAAACAAGTGATGCAGGTCCTGCTATTGGCGCAGAAGTGACTACGCTTTCAGGTAATACATTAAATGCCGACGATGGTTATTACTTTGAAGACTTCTACTATGCACAAAAAACAGTAACCGGTGCACAGTTAGATGAGCATAACGGCCACGATACTAACGATGGCAAAGGTTATCACTACCATATAACACTAACGCTAGACAGCGATGGTAAATTACAGCCTTCTTTCCCTTATCAAATTGGGCCTCGTTTTAAAGGTCAATTAGCTGATAATTCAATTGGTCGCTGTGATACGGGCGAAACAATGGGTCCACCACCAAGAGGCTAAGGAGTAACTATGCGTTATTTTAAATACGCATTGATCCTAACTACTGCTGCGCTATTGAGCTTTAAGCTCTTTGCGCAGCAGGAAATGATGGATCATAGCCATATGCCTATAGCAGTGCCAAGTGATACGCCAATTCCGGCATTAAGCCTTAAGTTATTAAAAGATAGTATGTCGGGTTATAACTTAATTTTAGATACGCAGCGCTATGATTTATCTGTACCCCCTGAGGGCGCAATGAACATGCAGCAAATGATGAGCGTTACTACAAACGATGACACGGGCTTTTTACAAGGTCATGCTCATTTATATATAAATGGGGTTAAAATACAGCGAATTTACGGACATGCATTGCATTTACCTGCTAACTTATTTAAAAGTGGTATAAATACCGTATCGGTTACTTTAAATAATCATGGTCATATGTATTGGACCACTCAGGGCAAAAAAATAATTGCTACGCTGTATGTTAACGATCAAACCAAAGAGTTTATAACATACCGATTTGAAAGCTTTCCTAGCAAGGTTGAAAACACGAATTAATGAAAATTCATAATAAACTTTTTTTAATACTATTTAGTTTTACCTTTAGTGTTATTGCAGGGCTAGTAGTACTTATACAATGGAGTATAGGGCAAGGCGTAATTGATTTTGTTAATGCAAAAGAAGTAAAAGCGCTTGAACCACTTGTTGTTCAACTTGCAAAGCAATACGAAAAAACCCCCTCATGGGAACGTGTTGTTAGCAATGGCGAAAATTTTAGAAAACTTATTGAATCGCAGCTAGAAAATAGCCAGTTTTTACCTAGGCCACCAGAAGGTCCAGGCCCCAGAGGGGGAATGATGCGACGGCCGCCGCCCGATCATATTCGTTTAGGGGAAGAGCGCCGCCCGCCGCCAGAAAATATTGCTCACTACGCTTTGCTTGACGAAAATAAACAGCGAGTAGAGGGTAGATACCTCAGCGATTTAAAATATATAACAACCCCAATTATTGTTAACGATAAAATAGTGGGTTATTTAGCAGTTTCTAAAAGAGATAGCTTGGTTGATGGCTATGAGCTTGATTTTTTACAGCAGCAAACTAACTACTTATGGTTTATTGCTTTAGCCGCTGTATTGCTTACATTGCTAGTTACCTTTTTATTGTCTCGTCACTTAGTTAGCCCAGTAAAGCAAATTGCTAATGGTATGCATCGCTTAACGCAAGGTAATTACGAAACCAAACTTACGCTTGAGCGAAAAGACGAATTAGGCCAATTAAGCGAAGATTTTAATATTCTTGCATTTACACTCGCTAAAGACGAGCAAGTGCGCAAACGCTGGCTTGCCAATATTTCTCACGAGCTTAGAACGCCAATGAGTATTTTGCTCGGTGAACTTGAAGCTATGCTACTTGGAATACGTGAGCCTAATGCAAAAAATATTAACTCGGCTAACGACGAGGCATTGCATTTAAAACGCTTAATAGACGACTTGCATATGCTCAATAGCGCAGAGTTAGGGGGTATGCATTACACTATGCAACCCACTAACATGGCGTTATTATTAAATACTATTGAGCAAAAATATCAGGTTATACTTGAGCAACATAATATAAAAATTTACTTACTAAATAGCGCTAAACACATAACTGTACAAGCAGATAAAACACGCCTTTTGCAGCTGCTCGATAATATTTTAATGAACGCCGTGCACTATGCACAATGCACCACTATTTCATTAACGGCTAATAATATAAGCATTAAAGGGCAAACCTACTTAGAGCTTATAATTGAAGATAATGGCATAGGTGTAGAGCAGTCGCATTTATCGCATTTGTTTGAGTATTTATATCGAGTAGATAGTTCGCGTAATCGCCAAGAGGGCGGTTCGGGCTTGGGCTTATCTATTTGCCAGCATATAGTTAAAGGCCATAATGGTGAAATAGCTGCTGAAAAAGCCACTCTAGGCGGTCTTGCTATTATTATTAGGCTACCAACTATTTAGCTTTAGTTGATTCAGATAAAAAATACGTAACTTGAACTTTGTTTGATATGGTATTTTTATCCTAATTTTGGATTACTAATAACAGAGAACTCTATGAGCGAACAAATACTGATTGTGGAAGATGAGGTAAAGCTGGCTAACTTAATGAGTGACTTTTTAAGTAGCCATCATTTTGTTACTCATCAAATACATCACGGAAATGAAGTATTACCTTGGCTTGAAATTAACAGGCCGAGCGTAATTTTGCTCGACATAATGCTACCTGGTCAAAGTGGTATAGAACTATGTAAAGCAATCAGGCGCTTTTCAAATGTGCCTATTATTATGGTATCGGCAAAAGTAGAAGAAATAGATAGGCTGCTTGGACTTGAGTTAGGTGCAGATGATTATATTTGTAAGCCGTTTAGTTATGCTGAGCTGGTGGCGCGAGTCAAAGCTATATTAAGGCGATTAAGTAGCGCAAGTGATGTTACAGAGTCAACAATGAAGCTCGACGAGAGTACCTACAGCGTAAAATACAAATCAAACAGCATAGAGCTAACGAACTTTGAATTTCAGCTATTTAAACCTTTGTTTAACAACCCAAATCGTATTTATTCGCGCGATAGTTTAATGGACACTATGTACGCCGATCAGCGTATTGTGAGCCATCGTACTATTGATAGCCATATTAAAAAGTTGCGTAAAAAACTAGATGAAGTGACACAAACTGAAAGTGTTATTCAGTCTGTTTATGGGGTTGGCTACCGATTTGTGCACCCGCAGTAAGAGGTATTAGTGAGCTATGACGATGAGTTACTCATCATCGTCAGCATTTTTAATTCGCTCTAAACGGTCAAACTCTTCGTATTCGGCAGCTTGAATTTCATCAAGAATAGAATCTACATCGGCAAGTTCATCGCTGTCTTCAAATTCACCTGTAAGCGTTGAATTAGGCGTTAAATTGGCCTCTTCAAATAATGCCCACATTTCTTTAGCGTATTTAGTTTTTAGTATGCTTGGCGCAAATTCACCATAATAGCGGCGTATGTTATTTACATCGCGTGCAAACATAGCTTGTGCACTGTTATTTGCTGAAGCGTTAACTGCTTGCGGTAAATCTATAATTACAGGGCCGTTATTATCTACAAGTACATTAAATTCAGATAAATCGCCGTGTATTATACCTGCGCAAAGCATAAGCTTAATGTAATGCATCATGAGTTTATGCTGCTCAATCGCTTGCTCTTCACTAAAAACGACATGTCCAAGTTGAGGGGCTACGTTACCATTCTCGTCCGACACGAGTTCCATAAGCAGCACGCCATCAATACAAAAGTAAGTATCAGGAACACGTACACCCACGCCAGCTAAACGAGATAACGCATCAACTTCGGCATTTTGCCAAATCTCTTCTTCTAATTGACGGCCATAGCTAGAACGTTTACCCATAGCACGCGCTTGGCGTCCACCACGTACTTTTCGGCCTTCTTGGTATTGTGCCGCTTTTTTAAAGCTACGTTTAACCGCGTCTTTATACACTTTCGCACAGCGAATGTGCTCACCACAGCGGACAATAAATACATCGGCTTCTTTACCGCTCATTAGTCGGCTTATAACTTCGTCAATAAGGCCATCATCAACAAGGGGTTGTAGGCGTTTAGGTATTTTCACAGATTGCCTGCTAAGTAGGGTTGGTTATTAATCATTATTTATGAAAGTGCTCTGTATTTGTTTGTTTAATTGGCTCAAGCAGTATATCAGCTTTGAGAATTAAGGGCAGTAACACTACTGCCTGAGAGTAATTAATCGTATTACTTTATTAGCTTATATATTGATTGCAAAGCAATCAACCAGAACTTTTTAAATAAGTATTTAGATTACTATTTTTTATTAAAATAATTTATTACTTCCTCATTATTTGCACATTGTTTGCGTTTTTAAAGCGTAAGCTTAGTTTAATTCTTAAATACGAGGTTATTACTATGAAGCATTTTTCAACTCTTGCCACTGTGGCAATATTATCTATTGCTTTTTCAGCTAATGTAGCTGCTCGAGGCGGTGACAATCCTCCTGAAAAACCTGACTTTTCAACTATTGATACTGATGGTGATGGCGTAATTAGCTTTGAAGAGTTCAGTGCTAAAAAACCGCCACACGGCGATGCACAAACAATTTTTGATTCTATAGATGCCGATGGTAATGGCGAAATTAGTGAACAAGAACTTAGCGATCATAAACCACCTCGTCGTGAACGCTGAAAGGATACTAAAATGATTAATAGTATTAACAGTAGTTCTGCCAGTTTTATGCCGCAACAAAGTAGTCAGGCTGCAAAACTAACAACAGAGCAAAGCGATTTTGTTAAAGAAACGCTTGCAGAGTTTGACGCTGAAAACTTAACCGAAGAAAACGCGCAAAGTATTCAAGCGGCATTTAAAGAACAAGGTATTGAACCAACAAAAGAGCTTGCTGATTTAATGAGCGAACTTGAGTTTGATGCTAAAAGCATTGGTGATGCAGGACGAGTGGAAGGTCAAAGACCGCCACCGCCGCCACAGAACTCATTAGAATCAGTAGATACAGACGAAGTAGTCAGCTACTTAGATGAGCTATTAACTGAGTATTCAAGCCAGTTGTCTGATGAAGATAAAGAATTAATCCTTGCATCAGTGCAAGAGAAGTTTGGTTTAAGTGAAGGCGATTCACTGCTAAATGTAACTGCTTAGGTGTTATAACTTAGAGTAAAGCTGACTGTTACTCGAAAGTCTTAAGTCCAAAGCCCAACGGTTAACTCTGTTGGGCTTTTTTATTGGCTTAATTTAAGCGTGTTTCTATTTTGCTGGTGCCATCTTCTTCGGTAAATTTAAACACAAAATCTTTTTTACCGTCTTGGTTTATGTCTACCAGAAGAATATCTTTATTATTTTTAGGCAGCGTTAGTTTTAATTTTTTACGTTTATCATTTAGCAGTGAGTCTTGCTCTCCGTAATAAATATACAGCGTTTTTTTACTGTATTTGTATACCGCGTCAATATAGCTGTCGCCGTTAATATCACCTAAATAGAGGGCTGGTTCGGAATCATCGCCGTTCATTCCCACTTCCATTTCTAAATCAAGTTCTATACTCGATTTATTGGCAAATGAGCCGTCGGGTTGCTGCTTATAAATGTTCATTTCTACATCTACATCAGTACTGCCACCGCCCAATGCCATAGACGCAATAGTACCTAAGCCAATATCTAAATCCATTTTTTGTAAATCAATTAAGCCATCATTATTAAAATCAGTTTTGAGCAATAACTCACTAGGGCCTTGTGTTTCAAATAAGGTAATGGGCGTATTGCTAAAGCCTTTAGCACCTCCTAGGTACAAAGTATGTGCTATTTTTATATCTAACGAATCCATACCTTGCGTTGGCTTAAACTGTCTAGTTGTAAAATCTAGAAATCCGTCGTTATTAATATCAATAATTTGCTTTATTTTGCGAGTTTCGCCATTGCTTAGCTCGCCTAATTCGATGTTAAAATCAATTGAGGTGAGCTTTTGCTCAAAGCCTTCTGGATTAGCAAGTAGTACATCTGCTCCAAAGTCATTTGAAAAAACCAAGTCGCTTAACCCGTCGTGGTTAAAATCAATAACAACGGGTTTATTGTTAATATTAACTTCTAGAGAAAGCCCTTTTCCTGAAAAGCTGCCTTCATACATAGGTGTTTGTTTAAATTTGTTAGGCTTAAAGCTGCCATCTTTATTTTGAATGTATAAAGTACTGCTTGCTAACCCAGGGATGAAAATATCGCTTAGACCGTCGTTGTTGGCATCGAAGACAAAGTCTACTTTTTCAAATTTATCTATTTTTAATTGATTTAGAACCGACTCATAATTAAACAATAGTGTTGGTTTACCAGCATGGGCTTTGTATACGCCATCACTTGTTAGTACGAGTGCTTGTTTATCGGTAATGTTAGCAAGTGTAGCCACATCAAACCCGATGGCATTTTTTGGTAAAGCAAGTTCACTACTTAGTGATGTGAGTAAATTGATGGCTTCTAATTGTTTTGATTCTTTATTATATGCAAATAAAATCTCTGAATCGGTTGATACTAATTCATCCGTTGTTTTTATTGCCATTGTTTGAGCTATAGCGCTAATGGGGGTAAGTAAAGTGATGAGTGAATAGCAAAGTGGTTTTATCATGCAAATTCCTTTTTTATATTTAGTTGTATCGTTACATTTTTATTATTCACTTATATAAGCAACGTCAGCGCATAACTTAACGTAGGGTCCAGCGCTGGCGGTTGGCTAATTAGCGTAAATTTAAACGTAATACACTTATGTAAGTTGGTTTATATTTAGCCTACGCTAATAACTATGTACTGGGTGTAAGTAATTGTAAGATTATGTTTTAAGGAGGGCTTATTGACCTTTCAGGATTGAACTTTGTTCAACCCAAGGAAGATTTAATTGCGGCGCGAGGTTTGTAACCTAGTAACAAAGAGTCAATCTCCCCTAGGCAGAACCCTTCGGGCAGCGCATGTTTGGCATTAATGCTACGTTATCGGCTATTTATGGGGAATAACCACACTACATAGGCTCTGTATTGCCCAAATACCAAACAGTCTGCTGCAAGTTCAACCTCGAAAGATAAACAAGCCCTAATAAGAAAGGTAGCGCAAAACTCATATGGTAGTTAAGCGCTTTTAGCGGGTTTTGGTTATCAACGGCACAGCTTATTTTGCTCATTTAAATAAGCATCTACAAAATCTACTTCCATCGGTTTTGAAAAGTAATAACCTTGCAGGTGAGATACACCAATATTAGTAAGCGTGTTTGCTTGTTCAATAGTTTCAACGCCTTCGGCAACCACAGTAAAATCTAAAGATGAGGCCATTTGTACAATTGCATGAATAATACTTAACCCTCTTTTATCCATGTTTTGAATAAAACTTCTGTCTATTTTTACTATATCTACACCAATATCAAGCATGCTTGATAGTGATGAGTAGCCAGTTCCAAAATCATCAATTGAAATACAAAAGCCTTGTTTTTGTAGTGCTTTAACGGCTGTCAAAAATGTGAGTTTATCCTTAGCAAATACTGATTCGGTAATTTCTATATGCAGATCTTTAGGCTCTACTTGGTGATTGTTTACTATTTTTAATACCTTAGTTACAAAATTTGGATCTTGTAATTGTATTACCGATACGTTCACGCTTACTGCAATTTTTGTCGGTAAATGGTTGAATTTATTTGCTTGTATACATGCTTGTTCTATGACCCAGAGGCCCATTTGGGTTATTAAACCGTATTGCTCGGCAATAGTTATAAACTCATCAGGGAAAATATTTTCACCGTCTAGTTGCCAGCGTAATAATGATTCGAAAGAGGTTACTTTTGATGTTTTACTATCTACAATTGGCTGAAATACTAGTCTTAAACTGTTTTCTTCTATGGCACTGGCTAGGCGTTGACTCAACAGGTACTCTCTTTCTTGTTTTAATTTGAGTGAATCGTTATAAATATTGATATTACCTTTAGCCATGCGTTTTTGGTGATACATTGCAATATCAGCAGAGCGAATTAAGGTATTTAAATCACTCCCGTGCTCAGGGTACATGGCCATTCCAATAGTTGCTGATACCCATTTTTGATATTTATATGTTTCATGCTCGGCGCTAATGCTTTGAAGTACTTTATTAGCAAACTCGATAAGCTCAGTTTGGTTTTGATACGTTGCTAAAATTAAAAACTCATCCCCGCCCCAACGGCATTTATAGAGTTGTTGGTTGCATACATTACTAATTCTCAGTGCTATTTCTTTTAATACTTTATCGCCCACTTTATGACCCAACGAATCGTTGATTTGCTTAAAACCATCTAAATCTACAAATAATAAAGCAAAGGGTTCTTTAGGGTTATCTGCTAGTTGTTTGTTTGCATTTTTTAAAAATGCGGTGCGGTTTAATAGATTTGTGAGTGGATCGGTATTCGATAAGCGGTAAATTTCTTCAGTGCGTTGCTCGACCTTGTTTTCCATTTCATTAAGCAGCTCTCTGTTTTGGTTTTTGAGCTTGATTGCACTGTGTGTAAATGTGGCTGATTTGTACGAAGAGGCAATCATAATTGTGGCAAAAGTTAAACCTAATAACCCCAATACGTGTTGGTAGTGATCGTTTGAAAGCGCTAGCAAAAAAGAGTAGGGCGCCAATAAAGTAAAACTATATAGAACAGCGGTAAAACGACTTCCAGACAGCAAATTTGCAGAGCCACCGGCAAGCGCCGATAAAATAGCGATGGTCGTAGTAACTTCCACCGTAGATGAAGTGCTATGAAACCAAAGAGCATAACCACACCAAGACACGGCTGTTGATATACAGCCAATAGCAAAGCGATTTAGATAAGAATGTGTGTTGTAAGGTTGGCGAGAATTTTGAGCTTTCAAAAAAAGCCCTATATCAATAATACGTAAAGTAAGCACGCACATCATTATGCCTAACCAGGCTACTTTATCGTGGTTAGTTTTCTCATTAGTTATATCAAAAGCAAATACTAAAGCAACGCTGACTAGTACAGAGACTGCAATTCCGGAAATAGCATTCGAGTATAAAATTTTGAGCGCTTCTTTTCGCTCATTATTACTTAAATTGTTATATGGCACTAATTAAAACCTTTTTCAAAAACAACCCCTAGGAAATTAAGTAAACCATTTAGCAAATTACACTAATGCAATACTGGTAATACAAAGAGCTTAATAAGCCTTTACGCAGCTAAATAAAACTTTAATGTAAAGTAAATATAGTTTACGGGAGGGATAAAAAAAGTTTAAAAAGTAAAAAGGCCCAAAATAAATATTTATTTTGAGCCTTAAAATTATCAAGCAGGTTAAAGTGTTAACGACTTTACTTGCTGTTCTATAGATTTAACCTTCGAAATCGCTATCGTTATGGCGCTCTGCCATTTGCTCTTCTTCAGGACCCCATGTGCGATTTACGCGACGACCACGCTTAACAGCGGGTCGCTCTGATATTTGCGTAGCCCAGCGTACAACATGGGTGTATGAGGCAACATCTAAAAACTCTGCTGCATCATATAAAGCTCCAAGCACTAACGATCCGTACCACGGCCAAATTGCAATATCGGCAATTGAGTATTCATCACCTGCCATGTATTCATTTTCGCTTAAATGGCGATTTAACACGTCAAGCTGGCGTTTAGTTTCCATGGTAAAACGGTCAATAGGGTATTGCATTTTACTTGGTGCGTAGCTATAAAAATGACCAAACCCACCACCTAAGTAAGGTGCTGAGCCCATTTGCCAAAATAGCCAGTTACGACACTCTGTTTTAGCTTTTAGATCTTTAGGTATAAGTACATCAAATTTTTCAGCCAAATACTGTAAAATAGAACCTGATTCAAAGATGCGAGTAGGCGGCGTGGTTGAATGATCCATTAGCGCTGGGATTTTTGAGTTTGGATTAATATCAACAAAGTCAGATCCAAACTGATCGCCATCACCTATGTTTATTAAATATGCGTCATAGTCTGCATCGGTGCAACCAAGCTGTAAAAGCTCTTCAAACATGATTGTAGCTTTTTGGCCATTAGGTGTCGCAAGAGAATAAAGCTGAAATGCGTGCTCACCAATAGGTAGAGTTTTGTCATGAGTCGCGCCTGCGATTGGGCGGTTAATGCTGGCAAACTTACCGCCACTTTCACTTTCCCACGTCCATACTTTTGGTGGCGTGTATTCGTTTTTATCACTCATAAATAACCTCTGTTAGATGAAATACATATATGGTAAATGTGGCCATAAAAAATTAATTAAAGGCCCTAATACTTAATTTACCGACCTTTTAATTTATCGGCTTTTGCTAATCTATAACCTAAAAACAACCCGCTTAGCGCTCCAAATAAATGGCTTTCAAACGATACATGATAGCGCTGAGGTAAAACACCCCATATAAAACCGCTATAAAGTATAGCCACTACAACTGCAATTATAATTGATTTTAATGAGCGTCTTACTAAGCCGTAGCATAGAATAAAGCCCCATAAACCATATATAACACCGCTTAAACCAACATGTATATTACTGCGCCCAAATGCCCAAACTAAGAGTCCACCGACTAGAGCGGTAAAAATAAATACGTTATAAAAACGTTTTACGCTGTACTGGCAAATTAGCCAGCTTAATACTACAAATGGGATCATATTACTGGCAAAGTGCCACCAGCTACCATGTAAAAAAGGTGCGCATAGTATGCCAATTAATCCTTGGATACTGCGTGGATATATGCCTAAACCATTTAGGTTTATGCCAGGTAGACTATTGATCACCTGTAGTACGAAGCAAATAACAACAATACTAAATATTGCGAAACGGGCACTAGTTAGTAATGACAGTGTGGTTGGCTTGGTTGCCATATAATCGCCCTAATTGACTTTAAGAGTTGCCAGTATAGGAATTGTATTTGCTAATGAAAAGCAATTAAAAAAGCACAGCATAAAATGCTGTGCTTAATTTTAATTATTACTCACTATTAACCTAATTTAGTTAATAGTTTTTTTGCAGCTAGTTCAGAGCTTGCTGGGTTTTGGCCGGTAATTACTAAACCGTCTTCTAGTGCTAATACACCCCAGTCGTCAGTTTTTTGATAATCGCCACCTTTTTTAATTAGCTCGTCTTCAACTAAAAATGGCACGATATCGGTAAGTTGCACTGCAGCTTCTTCAGAGTTAGTAAAACCAGTTACTTTTTTACCCGCTACTAATGCATTGCCATCAGCATCTTTAACATTTAAAAATGCAGCACTTGCATGACATACCGCAGCAACAGGCTTTTGCTCTTTTACAAAGCTTTCGATAAGTGAGATTGAGTCAGTGTTATCAACTAAGTCCCATAATGGACCGTGACCGCCTGGGTAAAATACAGCGTCAAAATCGCTAGATTTTACTTCACTCAACACTTTAGTGTTTGCCATAAGTGTTTGTGCTGCGCTATCTGCGTCATAACGTTTTGTTGCATCTGTTTGAAAATCAGAAAGCGTACTTGTCGGATCAATGGGTGGTTGACCGCCAGCTGGAGACGCTAATGTTACTTCAACGCCTGCATCAACAAATGCATAGTAAGGGGCTGCAAATTCTTCTACCCAAAAACCTGTTTTTTCGCCAGTGTTACCAAGTTCTGCGTGAGATGTAAGAACCATAAGTATTTTTTTAGACATTGAATATATTCCTTCTGATGATTTGAATTAGTTTATCTTGCTTACCAACTACTATATGCACTAACAGAGCTTTAAACAACGATGATAAATTTAACTTTATTGGTTTAATAATTGATACAATAGAGGGGTTGAATTTAAAACACGCTACGGAGCACATATGAAGGTGTCGTTTGAGCAGTTAAAGAGCATGGTCGTATTTGCGCAAATTGTAGAGCAGGGCAGCTTAACCGCTGCGGCTAAACAGTTAGGTCTTACGCGAGCAGTAGCAAGTTATCATTTAAAAAAGTTAGAAACCCAACTTGAAGTCACTTTATTAAATCGCTCAACTCGTACCATGGCGCTCACTGAAGCAGGCATTGCTTATTATGAGCGTTGTAGAATAATTACCGAACAAGCTAATGCGGCTAATCAGCAAATAGAAAATATAAAGAGCGAGCCACAAGGTTTACTTAAAATTAGTTGCCCAGTAAATGTGGGAATGCAGTTAATTGTGCCTGCAATAAATACGTTTAAGCGCCAATACCCTAAAATTAAAATAGACTTACAGCTTACTGACGATGTGGTTGATATTATTAAAAATGGGTTTGATTTTGCAATTAGGGGAGTGGCACTGAGTGACTCCAACTTGCAGGCAACCAAGCTGACTACAATGAGCACTTGTATTTGTGGCGCGCCGGATTACTTTACACATTTTGGTAAACCTAAAACACCTTTAGAATTGGCAGATCATCAATGGGTGGTTTATCAGCTAGGAAGTAAAACGTTAACACTTTCAAAAGATGGTAAAAAACACGACATTACAATGCAAGGCGCCTTAAGTACTAATAACGCAGCTGCACGTACTGCCTTTGTAGAAGCAGGGCATGGCATTGGGCGTATTCCGCTTTACGATGCGTGGCCTAAAGTACAAGCAGGGCTACTTGAAATAATATTAGATGATTATAAAAGCAAAGATATTGAACTGTACGGGGTATTTCCGCCAGGAGCTGCGGGATCTAAAAAGCTACGATTATTTATTGATTACTTAAAAGCGTATTTTGTAAAACAGCATACCTCCTTGGGTATGCTGAAAAGTGTTTAATTATTTTCGCTTTTTAAATATTTATAAAGCATTTATAAAACACTTATAAAGTACGGCTAAATAATGCAACCGCTTGTTGATACATATTAATTGCAAGGGCTGCATCGTATCGCTCACCTTCATCACGCATAAAGGCATGTTGGGCATTAACTTCTTGCCATTGGTAATTAATGCCTATGTTTACGCATTGCTGGTATATTTTAGTGCGACCTTCTTGTGGCACATGCGGGTCTTGTTTACCCCATATAAAGTGAATTTCGCCTTGTATATCAGCCATGCGTTCAAATGAGTTATTACCTGATTTTGCCGGTAATGTGTCGCTGTGAATATCAGTTGCGTATAAGCAAAAAGCCGCATTAATTTCAGGATTTAGTGCCGCTCTGTAAGCTAAGTGACCGCCAATACATACGCCCATTGCGCCGACGGTGCCTGTGCAATAGCTTTGTAATCTAATGAAGTCGATCATAGTTTGTGTGTCACTGTCGTGGTGCTCAAGTGGCTTTGCCCACTTGTCGGCATTGCCTTTGTTTTTACCTGTATCATCATAAGCAAGCACAGTGCCTATAGGGTTTAACTCATGAAACACTTCAGGCACTAACACTACAAAGCCATGGCTTGCTAAAATAGCTGCGCTGCGTGCGATGGGGGCAGTTTGCTGAAATATTTCAGAATAAAAAATGATAGCAGGGAACTGTCCTTGCGCTTGAGGGCGATATACAGTTGTTCGCATTAAACCTGTCGGTGTTGGCAAGTCAGCATTATGTTGTTGGATTATCATAAAAAGCGCTCAGTAAAATAAAATTATATATGCTGATATGGTAACTGAGCGCGATAAAATAAACGACTTTTGTCGTTGAGTATTTATACCAACCTGCATAAATCTTTGATCAATTTAACGAATTAAATTTCACTATAACGTCGTTAAAAATTTTTTATTTAGAACAACTAGATAAAAAATTTTTGCCTAGTTCTAGCGTAATTTTCTTAACGTTAAATAGACCCCATATATAAGCAGATTGGTATTAAATACTTGCAGGCATTTTATTACAACTAGCGTAATAACTTACGGTAGCCGGCCAATCTGAAAATATAGCCATTACACCCACGTCTTTTGCGAGTACATCAACGACAGTCATCATGTCGCCATCGTTATCTATAACATCAGCAATTGATTGATAGTAATAACCCCCACCTTGATTAAGCGGGCCCGAGCGCTCAAGGCTCCATGCAATAAGCTTTAAACCTGCTGCTTTTGCGTCAATAGCGTATTGCGATGGCACAATATTACTTTCGTTATCTATTGTTAGCATCATCCAAATTGGAGGAGCTAAAATTTTCACCCCATCAGCCACTAACTCATCCATACCCGGTTGCCATGTTTGTGGGTTACTTGGATCGAATCCGGCTTCACTGTCACGTCCATCTAGGTAAACGCTTTTATCTGCAAAGTCAGGGTTATTGTTAATCCAGTATTTTACGTCTTCAAGGTTAAATGATTGCGGATAAACTTTTGAGGCTGGCACGCCCATTTGCGTGTACTCGTCTAGCATTTTTTGCGCATATTGCTCTTGCGTCATTCCATCAAATGGCATACTTACTTGTGGCGATTTAAGTTCTGGGGTCATTTTTACGCCCATCCCATTAAACAGTGCAATGCTTTGTTTATGGGTCATCAATGTGCCGTTGGTGGCATATAAATCAGTGCGCCAACTTGGTGTACCATCCATGTAATCGGCAACGGTAGTTGCATTAGTGTTTGCACCATCCATTTTACCTTCAAGGGTTAAAAATTCCGCTAAGCTTATATCGCTGGTACAACATTTTGCAGAAGCAGCAATACCGTTAGCGGGGTCTGCTGGTGTAAATGGCACACTGCATTTAGCTGCAAGTTCAGGAATGGCTAAAATATTAGTTGTGGTGTGTAAGTCGCATTGAGAATGGCGACATACTAGTTCTTTATCGTTTGTAAATGTAACATCGCATTCAACAATGCCTGCGCCCATTCTGGCTGCAGCAATATAGGCTTCTTTAGTATGCTCAGGGTATTGCATTGATGCACCGCGATGACCAATAGAAAAGTCGGTACGGTAAAAAGGACCTTCACTGCATGACTCTAATTGTGTTTTTAAAGCGCTGTCGCTCATATCATTGACTAAATAATATGGACGAGTGCCTAGTTGAATATCTGGCGCATCACCACTTGGTACCTCTACAACAATGGGCGTAGGTACTTCAACAATCTCAACTTCGGTGTTGGTAACAATCACTTCTTTTTCTACTATTTCTACATCGTCGTCGCAGCCAGCAAGTGTGGCTAACAATATACAGCCTGTAAGCAAGGTAATACGTTTCATTGTTTATCCTTAAAAAGTAAAATTTGTACTACCTTAATGATTATTAATGACAATTTAGCTACAAGTTTATTAATTTACTTTTTTATTAAGCATTTGATTCACTAATAATGCACCTAACATTATAGCTGCACCAATACTTAACCTAACTATGTCAGCATCTCTGTTCCAAATAAGCACGTTAACAATAATCCCTGCTGGGATAAGTAAGTTATTCATGACTGCCAGAGCTCCAACGTTGACGAGTGTTGCGCCTTTATTCCACATAAAGTAACCAAGGCCTGATGCAACAACCCCTAAATAAATCAATATGCCCCACTGAGTAGAAGTGGTTGGTAATTTGTTTGAATTACCAAATAATGCATAACAAATTGTGGCAATAATAAGTGCGCCTATAAAAAACCATCCAAATACGGTTTTATCATCAAGCTGATTGTTCATCATTAAGCGTTTGTAGGTTACTTGGCCTACAGCAAAACTTATGTTCGCACCTTGAACTAATAATAAGCCAATTATGAAATTGCTATTTAGGTTTTCGTAACGAATGGTAATTGCACCAATTACAGCAATAAGTGCGATTATAAAAAAGCGTGGGTTAAAATGTTTGTTCAATGCATCATTTAGCAAGGTAATGTACAAAGGAGTCATTACTGTAAATAGCAGTACTTCGGGGACGCTTAAAAATAAAAAGGAGTGGTAGTAAAAGCTATACATAACACCAAGTTGTATAGCGCCAATCAGCATGAGCTTTAAGGCTAAAGGTTTAGGTGTTTGTTTAAACTTTAAAAAGGGTAAAAATACCAGAGTGGCTAGTGCTATGCGAATTAACACACTAAACCATGCATCAACCTGCCCAGCTAAATACACGCCAATTAAACTAAATGAAAATGCCCAAAGTAAAGTTACTGCAAATAAGTACCGCATAGCTGTCGTCTTTAAATAATTAATGGCAGCAGTTTATCTGTTATAAATTGATGTATAAACAATAAAAGCCCGCAAGCGGGCTTTTATAAAGTCTAAAATTAATAAACTACGTTACTAATTACTCAACTAAGTTATTAATTATTCAACCAAACCACGGCGCTTAAGTAGTGCGTCGGTAGTTGGTTTTTGACCTCTAAACTCAATGTAGCTTTGCATTAAGTCGCGGCTGTTACCTTTTGATAGGATTTCTTTACGGAACTTATCACCATTTTTACGTGTTAAGCCGCCGTTATTTTCCATATGCGCAAAGGCATCTGCTGCAAACACTTCAGTCCAAAGGTACGCGTAGTAACCAGCTGAATAACCACCAGCAAATGTGTGGCTAAAGAAGTTTGATTTGTAACGCGGTGGAACAGGATAGTAAGCAATACCGTGTTTTTCTAGTGCGTCTTGCTCAAACTTTTGAACGTCAGCTACTTTTTTATCAGAACCAAATGAATGCCATTCCATATCAAGTAGTGCAGCGGCTAAGTATTCAGTAGTGCCGTAACCTTGGTTGAATTTTTGCGATTCAAGTACTTTATCAAGTAAAGCTTGTGGAATTGGCTCACCTGTTTTGTAATGCTTAGCATAGTTTGCAAGTACTGTAGGCTCAATCATCCAATCTTCATTTGCTTGCGACGGAAACTCAACAAAGTCACGCGCCGTTGCAGTGCCTGCTAGGCTTGGGTATTTAACATCTGAGAATAAACCGTGTGCAGCATGACCAAATTCATGGAACATAGTAGACACTTCGTCAAATGTCATTAGCGTAGGCTCGCCTGCAGCAGGTTTTGGAATGTTCTGCGCATTGTAAATAACCGGTTTAGTGCCTTTTAAGCCGCTTTCGCTAACGTATGCACTCATCCATGCGCCGCCACGTTTACCTTCACGTGCATATGGGTCTAAGTAAAATAAACCAATAGCGCTGCCATCAGCGTTAAATACTTCGTATACGGTTACATCTTCATGATAAACAGGAAGATCTTTACGTTCTTTAAACGTAATACCGTACAGTTTGTTCATTGCAAAGAATAAGCCATCGTGAATAACCGATTGCATTTCAAAGTATGGTTTAACAAGTGCTGGATCTAAGTTGTACTTTTCTGCACGTACTTTTTCAGCATAAAAAGTCCAATCCCATGGTTTAAGCTCAAAGCTTTCGCCTGAATCGTTAATCACTTTTTGAATAGCGGCTGCTTCAATCTTTGCTTTTTCAACTGCTTTTGGTGCTAGGTCATCAAGGATGCCGTAAACGTTTTCAGTTGTTTGCGCCATACGCGACGTCATTACATAAGAAGCCCAATCTTTGTAGCCTAAAAGCTCTGCTTTTTGAGCGCGTAGGTTGGTTTCTTTAATAATAATAGGGCCGTTAGTTTTTGCTGCACGGTTTGCAGAGGCTTTAAAAATTCGCTCACGCAGGTCGCGGTTTTCAAGGCTACTTAAAATTGGCTGTTGCGTTGTATTTACCAAAGTGATCATGTAGCCGTCTTTGCCCGCTTTTTTAGCTGAAGCTGCAAGGCCTGCAATTTCGCCTTCAGAAAGACCCGCTAATTCACTTTTATCTGTAACTACAATAACGTCTTCTTTAAACGATTTTAAAATGTTTTGTGAAAACGCAGTAGATAGCTGAGCTAGCTCTGAGTTAATTTCACGCATTTTAGCTTTTTCAGCGTCATTTAATTTAGCACCTGCTTTTACAAACTGCTTGTAGTAAAAATCAACTAGGCGTTTATCTTCTGCGTTTAATTTATCTTGATTGTCGTAAATTGTTTGTACGCGCTTAAATAATTCACCGTTTAAGTAAATATCATCTGAGTGAGCAGATAATACAGGCGCCATTTTTTCATCAATACGCTGGTATTCAGCATCTGAAATTAAACCAGATAAGTTATAAAAAGCAGCCGATACGCGATTTAATAGCTCCCCTGACAATTCCATTTTAACTAATGTGTTTTCAAATGTTGCTGGAGCAGGGTTGTTAGCAATGGCTTGTACTTGTGCCGTGTGCTGTGCGATACCTGCATCGAATGCAGCTTCGTAGTCTTTTGTACCAAATTTATCAAATTCTGGTGCCATATATTGCAATGGGCTTGGCTTAAATAAAACATTGTTTGCGTTCATGTCTTGCACTTGTGCTGCGCCTTCTTTTGCCATGTTTTGTGTATCGTTAGATGAACAGGCCGATAATATTAAGGCACTAGCAATAGTAGTGGCGATCAGGGTTTTACGCATAATAACTCCATAGAAAGATTAGCCGGAATAGGCTTTGCGAGTCGAAAAACCTAGTTAACTTATCAAATTTTGGCGTTTATACAATAAAGTTTATCGGTATTAAGGGGGATTTGAACGCAAATTAGCTAATATTTAGCTTTAAGGGAGGTAAAAGTAGCTCTAAAAGTAAACACCTGAGCTACTTAATAAGTCGTTGAGTCATAATTGCTTAGTTATATCCAAGTACAAATTTTCTCTCAGAGCCAAAGTTGCTAGGTTGTTGTTGGCCAAACTCTTTGTTGATAGATGCCTGTGTTTGCTCTTGTTCTGCAAGAAGGCACAAAATTTTATTTCGGTAATCTAGGCTGCTTTCAAATAAATGTAAGTCTACCTGCGGCTGCAAAGTAGCGAGTCTTTGATTTAAAGTAAGTTGTGTCATATGTGATCTCCAGTGCTTGTACACTATTTATATAGCACTCGGTGCAATAAAGAGTTAATAAATTGTTCATAAAAAGTATATTGAACTTATTAACTTGGCGTTTTAGTTATATTATGACTGCTAAACTTACCCAACACTGAACCGCTTTCACTTTATAGCGATTTAAATTTAAAGCGCTCCTTTGCTTGTTTTGGAAAATAAATGACCTTAGAACACATAAACCAAATTCTTGCCTTTGTTGTATTTAGTTACAGCGATGTACACATTACCGTAGCGAAAATTATTAAAGTGCCTTTAATACTTTTCGCTATTTGGTTTATTGTGACGCGTATTGGCAAGCTAATAACAAAAACATTATTGGCAAAAAAGTTAAGCCAAGATGCCGTGCATTTATTTACACGTATCTACTTTATTTTAAGTATCGCTATTTTAATTTTTACATCTTTAGAAGTATTAAGCATACCGCTTACTGCGTTTGCTTTTGTTTCAGGTGCAATAGCCATTGGTGTAGGCTTTGGTGCTCAAAATATTATCAATAACTTTATTAGTGGCTGGATACTAATGTGGGAACGCCCAATACGTATTGGTGACTTTTTAGAGGTAGGCAATGCAAAAGGCGTGGTAGAAACAATTAATACTCGCTCAACGCGTATTCGCCGAAATGACGGCGTACATATGCTTATTCCTAATTCTCAATTGCTCGAAAATACAGTAACAAACTGGACGCTAATAGATGGCAATGCACGCTCATCGGTCAGTGTAGGTGTTGCGTATGGATCAGACGTGATACTGGTTAAAAAGCTTATTCAACAAGTGCTTGATGATCATGAAGCAATATTGGCTAATCCAAAGTCATCGGTGTTATTTGATGACTTTGCAGATAGCTCGCTCGTATTTAACGCTATTTTTTGGGTGTGCGCCGAGTCTGAAACCATGCTTAGAAAAGTACGCAGTGATATTCGTTTTAGTATTTACGCTGTATTTGAAAAGCATGATGTAGTGATTGCTTTTCCGCAGCGTGATATTCATATCGACGGTGAAATTGCATTTAAGCGCTCATAGTTCAAATATAGTAAATATTAAAAGTCGCTCTTGGGCGGCTTTTAATAAAAACACAGGTGTTTCTATTTTAGGTTAACATGTAAAACAACCCCTTCTTCCTACTCCATTTTATTAAATCCAATAAAGGACATATGTCCTTAATATTAGAATTTTGCATCTAAATAGTGATAAAAACACGTGATTTTGTAGTTAAATGTTGCAAAAAAGTTTCTAATTATGTCTATATTTATGCAGTAAAATTGTCACACAATGGTATAATCTTAATCGTTCGTTCAGCCTTATAACATCGTTTTTGTACTCTCGGTAATAAGGTCCGCGCGCATGACGCAAGTCGCGAAAAATTGAACGAGCCCGCAATGAATACATTGCGCAACACAAAAAACCGTTGAACAAGAGTGCACAAAAAAGGTTAAACCCAACATGAAAGCAATGAAAAGATCTACGTTAGCTACCCTAATCAATGCAACGTTGTTCTCTGCAGTAGCAGGTACTTCATTTTCTTCTTTAGCTGCTGAAGAAAAAACAGCTAAAAAAAGTAATCAACTAGAAGTTATTCAAGTAACAGCTCGTAAACGTGTAGAAAACGCTCAAGAAGTACCAGTAGCAGTATCTGCTCTACAAGGTGATAACCTTGATGCGTATAGCTCAGCTGGTATGGATATTCGTTTTTTAAATGCGAAAATTCCAAGTTTATCTATTGAATCTTCATTTGGTCGTTCATTCCCACGCTTTTACGTTCGTGGTTTAGGTAATACCGATTTCGATTTGAATGCATCACAACCAGTATCACTTGTTGTTGATGAAGTCGTTCAAGAAAATGCAATTTTAAAAGGCTTCCCAGTATTTGATGTTGAACGCGTAGAAGTATTACGTGGACCACAGGGAACTTTATTTGGACGTAACACGCCAGCTGGCCTTGTTAAGTTTGATACTGTTAAACCAAGCCAAGAATTTGATGGTTATGGCTCTGTTTCATACGGTAGCCGTGGCGCTGTAGACACAAGTGGTGCTGTAGGTGGTGCTTTAACTGACCGTTTATCTGCTCGTGTTTCATTATTATGGCAAGATAAAGACGATTACATTGATAACCAAGCTCCAGGCTTTGAAGCTAAAGACGAGCAAGGTGGTTACACTGAAAAAGCGGCACGCGTTCAGTTTTTATATGAAGGCGATGATTTTACTGCTTTATTAAACTATCACACACGTGATTTAGATGGCTCGCCAATTGCCTTTCGTGCAAATGTAATTAAAACGGGTACTAACGAGCTAGTAGATAATTATGAAAGTGATGTTGTTTATCAAGATGCGGCATCTCGCTCTACTCAACAAGTAGAATCTGAAGGTGCAAGCTTAAAGCTTGAGTGGGAACTTAAAAACCACACAATCACTTCAATTTCTGCATGGGAAAGTGCTGAAATATATTCGCGCGCTGATATTGACGGCGGTTACGGTGGCTTCTCAATAGATGACGTTCCAGTTGCTATGGGACCTGGTTTTATTCCTTTCTCTTCAGAAAGTGCTGATGGCATTCCAGATCATGACCAGTTAACGCAAGAACTACGTTTATCTAGTAACTTTGATGGTGATTTAAATTATCAAGTAGGTGTATTTTACTTTGATGAAGAACTAACGATTGAAAACTTTAGTTATGACACTTCAAATAATGGTGTTTTAAATGGTTATGTTCGCCAACAACAAGACACAACTGCATGGGCTATATTTGGTTCTGTAGATTATACTTTTTCAGATGATTTAAAAGTAACAGCGGGTCTTCGTTACTCTGACGATGATAAAGATTTTGTAGCTGATCGTACACTTAGCCCAATTGGCGGCGGTGCATTACTTGTAGAGCGTGACGTTAGTGACGACCATGTTAGCTGGGATTTATCTGCAAATTACAAAGTAAACGATGATGTTAACTGGTACGGCCGTGTAGCAAATAGCTTCCGCGCACCTAGTTTACAAGGTCGTATTTTGTTTGGTGATGATGTAACAACAGCTGAATCAGAAACTGTAACATCGTACGAAACAGGTATTAAATCAGACGTGCTAGACGGCCAAGGTCGTGTAAATGCAACTGTGTTTTATTACACGATGGACGACCAACAGCTTACTGCTGTAGGCGGTGGTGCTAACTTTAACCGTTTAGTTAATGCTGATAAAACGACTGGCTATGGTTTTGAGTTAGATACACAGTGGGTATTAAGCGATGAGTTTAATGCAACGTTTAACTTAAGCTACAATAAAACAGAAATTAAAGATAACGATTTAGCTGTGGCTGTTTGTGCACAATGTACGGTAACAGACCCGACTTTCCAAGTAGCAGGTGCGTTTGGTCCTGAAGATCGTGCAATACTTGATGGTAATAGCTTACCGCATGCTCCTGAGTGGATCTCTAACTTTACGCTTCGCTACACTAAAGAACTTGCCGATGGTAACTTCTTCGCTAGCGGTGATATTTCTTATCGCAGTAAAATCAATATGTTCCTTTACGAATCAGTAGAGTTTGAAGGTAAAGAGCTTATTGAAACAGGTTTGCGTACAGGTTACACATGGTCTGAAGGCGATTACGAATACGAAGTAGCCGCTTTTGTTCGTAACTTATTTGACGAGCAACAAGTTATTGGTGCTGTAGACTTTAATAACAATACGGGTATTGTTAACGAAGAACGTTATGTAGGTGCTGAGTTTAAAGTTAGATTTTTCTAACTAATAGCTAAAAGTATTTATTTTAAAAGCCTGCATTGCGCAGGCTTTTTTATTTGTATAACCCCTTTTAGAGCTGCTAAAGTAGCGCCTAATTGGTTTATTTAAAGAGAAGAGCAATGGCTGGATTTTGGAATTACCGTGTGATTTTTTGTGAAGCAACGAAAGACGAAGCAGCGCAATATCAAATACACGAAGTAGAATATAACCTGAACGGTAAAGTGACTAACTGGTCAGAAACAGGCGCAGCCCCTTTTGGTACAACACTTGATGAGTTGAAAGATGACTCAGATCGTTTAAAAACAGCATTTGAAAAGCCTGTACTTAAAGTTATGCGTAAAACGCGTGGCTACGAGCTTGTTGATGTTGATACGGGTGAAGAAGCAACGGGTGAGCCACCAGCAGGCTTAACGCAATAACAACAATTTAATAAAAGGTGCTTAAGGCGCCTTTTTTATTGTCAAAATTTGGCTTAGGTTAAATAAGGAATGAGGATGACATTAGAAGCAGTATTATTTGATATGGATGGCACATTAGTTGATTCAGAAAGCATGCACTTTGTATGTTGGAGTAAACTACTTAAGCCTTATGGTGTTAGTTATTTAGAAAATAATTTTTGTCAGCGCTTTTCAGGACGACCCACTTTAGAAGCTGCAATCGAAATTAAGCAAGAGCATAACTTATCAGTAAGCGCACAGTTTTTAGCAGATGAAAAATACCGTTTATTTGGCGAATATGTAATAACACATTTACCACCACTAATGCCGTTTACTGAGCAAACGTTGAAAGCTGTAAAAGCGAGTGGCTTAAAAATGGCCCTAGTAACGGGCAGTGCTAAAAGTGAAGCTATGCCAATACTTAAAGGTTTAGGATTTTATGAGCTGTTTGACACGGTGGTAACAAAAGACGATGTAACTAATCCTAAACCTGCTGGAGACCCATATTTACTGGCACTTAAGCAGATAAATATACAGGCAGGCAATGCAATCGCCGTTGAGGATACATTTACCGGCGTTACGGCGGCCAATAACGCCTTGTTACGTGTTGTAGCCATTGCTAATAGCCACACAAAAGATCACGATTTTAGCCAAGCTACCTATAAAATGAGTAACTTAGATGAGTTTTGGCAATGGGTGCAATCTCAACTATAGTTTAAGCCAACTTTTACTTGCTTGGATGCGCTAATGTTTACTATTAAACACCTGCTTTTAATTGTTGTTGTACTTTTTACGCAATGTATAAGTGCAGCACAACCCTCTGTTTTACTGGCTAAAGTATATAACGAAACTAAACATTACGATGTAAGTAAGTATTTAGTCAGTGAAAAATATGATGGCGTAAGAGCTATATGGACCGGCACGCAGTTTGTTACTCGCAAGGGCAATATTATCAATGCACCGAGTTGGTTTACAGCGCCATTGCCAAATGTATGGCTTGATGGTGAGCTATGGACCAAGCGTGAGCACTTTTCTGAGCTTAGTGGCATAGTAAGAACTAAAAAACCTAATAATCATGATTGGCAAACTATTACTTATAAAGTATTTGATATGCCAGATGAAAATCTGCCTTTTAGCACTCGTTATAAAAACTATAATGAGCTTATTACTAGCCTAAACTCGCCGCACATTAGCGTTGTAGTTCAATATAGCTTTACTAATAATGAGCAGCTCACAGAGTATTTTGAAAACATAACTAAGCAGGGCGGCGAGGGCATAATGCTTCATTTGGCCAGTGCTAAGCACAGCAATTGTCGAAGCAATGCATTACTAAAATTAAAACCTTACTTAGATGCAGAAGCGGTTGTGATTGCGCATTTACCAGGTAAAGGAAAATACCAAGGTATGTTAGGGGCATTAAGGGTAAAAACAGCACAAGGGCAGATGTTTTCTATTGGTACTGGGTTTAGTGATGCAGAGCGCTCAGCTCCGCCTGAGATAGGTAGCACTGTAACGTACCGATTTCATGGATTAACAAAAAACGGTTTACCGCGTTTTGCTAGTTTTTTACGAGTAAGAGATAGTTTATAACATTTATAATTTTTACAAAGTGTGCTAAATTGCGCGGCCTTTTTGGTAATGTGTGGTGAAGTATGTTTGTAGGTTTTGATTACGGTAGTTCTAATTGTGCTATGGGTGTAATGAGCGAGGGTAATGTTCAATTAGTACCGCTAGAGCAAGGAAAACATTACTTACCGTCTACACTTTACACTCATCACAGTGCCTTGGTTGTTGACTTTGTTGCTAAGCACTTACATGGCACAGCCCATGAGCATGACTTTTTAACACAGCGCCAAGCATTATTAAATACCTTACCTCGTATTAAGTCAGACCTTGATTTACAGCCTTCAGATGAAACCCTATTTATTGGTCGTGAAGCGATTAGCGAGTACGTGCAGTTCCCTGAAGAAGGCTACTTTGTTAAGTCCCCTAAATCATTTTTTGGCGCAACAGGTTTAAAGCAAGGTCAAATTAACTTTTTTGAAGATATCGCAACCGCGATGATCTTAAAAATTAAGCAACGCGCTGAGCTCTCTTTAGGTAAAACACTTACACAAACAGTGATTGGTCGCCCAGTAAACTTTCAAGCTGTGGGTGGTGAGCAATCAAATCAACAAGCGGTCGGTATTTTAGAACGTGCTGCTAAACGCGCTGGTTTTAAAGACGTAGAGTTTTTATATGAGCCACTTGCTGCGGGTATCGATTACGAGAGTGATTTAACTCAGGATCAAAAAGTACTCGTTATTGATATTGGTGGTGGTACGAGTGACTGCTCGTTTGTACAAATGGGCCCGAGTTTTAGAGGAAATAGCCAGCGCGATGGCGATTTTTTATCTCACAGTGGTAAACGTGTTGGCGGAAACGATTTAGATATTGCTTTGAGCTTTCATGGTTTAATGCCGTTATTGGGTTTAGGCAGTACGTTTAAATCAGGTCTACCTTTGCCTAATCAAGCGTTTTGGCAAGCGTGTAAAATTAACGATGTAAATTTACAAAGCCAATTCTATAGTGAAAGCCATACCCGAGAGCTAAATGCACAATTACGTGATGTAAGTGCACCTGAGCTTTATAAGCGTTTAATACATTTACAGCAAAACAAGCAAGGTCATCAGTTAGTACAGCAAGGTGAAGCGGCTAAAATAGCACTTTCATCAGCTAGTGCGTTTGATTGTGATTTAAGCTTTTTAGATAGTGGGCTGAATAAAAATGTATCGGTAAGCGATTTAGCTGTTGCCGTTGAGAGTAGTATTAGCCAAATAGTTACTTTAGCAAAACAAGCAATCAGCGACGCTGCGACCACGCCAGACATTATTTACTTAACAGGCGGTAGTGCACAGTCACCATTGATTAAAGCGGCTTTAAGTGAGCACTTAGGTAATATAAAAATGGTTAACGGGGACCACTTTGGTAGTGTAACTGCTGGCCTGACTAAATGGGCCAGCATGCTTTATAAATAACCTAGATTACAATTGAGGTTTAAAGATCTATTTGTCGGGTTGCGAGGTATTTTTCGTAATCTGGCAATGTACGTTCAAGCTCTACATCCATAAGCGGTGAGCTTAATAACATATCTGCACTCACTTCATTACACGCTACCGGAATATTCCAAACAGCGGCTAAACGCAGCAGTGCTTTAACATCAGGGTCATGAGGCTGTGATGCTAATGGGTCCCAAAAAAATATCAAAACATGTATCTCATGTTCAGCTATTTTAGCGCCAAGTTGTTGATCGCCGCCCATAGGGCCACTTAATAGCTGAACTACATCAAGTCCCGTGGTTTTTTGAATTAAATGCCCTGTAGTACCTGTGCCATATAAAGTGTGCTTACTTAGTATTTCTTTGTGCTTTTCACACCATAATTTTAATGCTGCTTTTTTACCGTCGTGGGCAACTAAAGCAATATTTTTTTGTGCGGGAAGAGATTGTGTTTTTTGTTCCATGCTGATTCTTTTTTATTAGTTAGCTTAAACTCTGGGTAATAAATCTCTTAACCAAAGTGCAGGTTAGTTAAAATAATAGATTGATAGCAAGGGCTATAAATACAATGCCGGTGATCCTATCAATCCAAAGTTGGCTATTTGGGTTACGTCTAAAAAACTGTGCAATTTTGTCTCCAAAATAAATATACGTGCAGTCAATCGGAAAAGCAAAAATAGGGTAAAGCAAGCCAAAAAAAGCGAGTTGAAAAGTAGCAGATGAAAGCGTTGGATCTACAAATTGCGGAATAAATGCAATAAAAAACAGCGCCACTTTAGGGTTTAGCACTTCAGTCATCATGGCTTGAAACATGACATTACTTTTTTTACTGGTACTTATATGCGGTTTATCGGTTTGCTTGTCATCAGATATAGGCTCTGGCTGCTTTAGCGTGCCTTTAATCATCATAAATCCCAAATAACATAAATATGCTGCGCCTACATATTGCACTGCGGCATAGGCACTTGGGGAAGCTTTTAGGACTGCGCTTAGGCCTACAACAGCAAATAGAGTATGAATAACCCCACCTAATGCAAAACCAAAAGCACTTTGCATACCGGCGCTTCGACCATTAGCAAATGTTTGTGCCATCAAAAATGCATTTGATGGCCCAGGTGCTACAGCCATTAAAAAGCTGGCTAATAAAAACGAGACTAAAAAATCAGGATTGATCATTGAGCGCTTTTAGTTGGGTGTAAAGTATGTGCTTTTTTGCTCATTAAAATAAGCCAAAGCGGAACTAGCAATAATAAGTGAAAAGCAATTAACCACGGTGTACTTAACCCTAAATATTGGGTTAAAACAACGAGTATACTCGCGCCACTCATTTGCATAGCACCAAGTAATGCCGAGGCTGTGCCTGCTTGTTTAGGAAAACTCGACAGAGCCATACCTGCAGCTGAGCCTAAACTTAGAGCAAAGCCTAATGCTGCAATTAAAATAGGTAACATAAGCGCAAATGCCGTCTCTATACCGCTAAGGGCTAGCATTAAAACGCCTGAAAAAACCAGTACACTCACACCGACACGCAAAGCACGTTGGCTATTTCGTTTAATGTACGTTGGTAAAATAAAACTAGCGACAATACTTATTACGGCATTTAACGTAAACCAAAAAGTAAAGTCAGCCACGGTGCCGCCTAAATGCGTAATAAGCCAGCCTGGAGCTAGCGTCACATAAACTAATATGGCCGACATTGAGACCATGCAAATTAGGCTATTAAACAAAAATACCGGTGTTTTTATAATAGGTGTAAAGCGACGTAAATCTAAAATATGCCCCTGATAATGGCTATCAGCAGGACGAGTTTCTCTAAAAAAGAATAGCGTAACAACAAGGCCTACAATGGCAAACGCGGTTAAAAACATAAAGTTCATACGCCAGCCAAATTGTACGGTAAGCCAAGCCCCTAAAATAGGTGCCATTGCCGGAATAAAGCACACAATCCCGTTAAGGTAAGTGATCATTTGTCCACTTCGTTCACTACCATATTTGTCACGCACTATCGCAAATGCGACAACAAATGTGGCACAGGCTCCAAAACCTTGAAGAGCACGTGCAATCATCAATACTTCAAAAGAAGGCGAGTAATAGGCAAGTAATGCTGAGCCTGCATATAAACTTATACCCACTATAGCCACTGGCTTTCGGCCAAACCTATCGGCCAAAGGCCCCGCAATTAATTGGCCTAAACCTACTGTTAGCATAAAAATAGCAACGGTTTGCTGAACTTGTTGTTCTGTAACTGCAAATTGTTCTGCAATAGTAGGAAAAGCGGGTAAGTAAATATCGATTGCCATAGGGCAAAATATAACGAGTAACGCTAGGATAAGTAACAAAGTCATATTAGGTTTAGCGGGCTGTGTTTGCATTGAGTCTCCTTTTGCCGAGTATTTTAGGTGGGCACTCATAAAAAAGAAAGGGCTTATGACCCCTGCATAGGTTGTCATTTTTATTTTTTGATTGGATTAAGCTAAAAAGGCAGTGTAAATGCACTTTTTAAAACTGGTCTGATGTGTTAATTTGAAAAAAGTAACTGTTGATGGAAAATAATAATGAGTAATAAATCTGCACTTGTACAAACATGGCATAAATTTAAGCGCCTACCTTTTGGGAATTGGCTTTTTACTAAAGCTGTTTGCTTTAAAGCGCCATATTTTGGTTCAATGAAACCTTACGTGCTCGACCTTCGAGAAGGGCATTGTAGTGCGTTGGTTAAAAATCGTCGCAGCGTTCATAATCATATTGGAACTATTCATGCTATTGCGCAGTGTAACTTAGCTGAATTGTGTGCAGGTGTAATGGTTGATGCAACAGTGCCAGTTAAAACGCATCGTTGGATCCCAAAAGGGATGACAGTTAGGTATTTGGCTAAAGTAGATACAGATGTAAGAGCAGTCGCTGAAATTGATTTACCGCATAAATGGATTGATAAAGAAGACTTAGTAGTACCGGTTAAACTGTATAATACCCGCAATGAGCTTGTTTTCACTGCAGATATTACTATGTATATTACTGAAAAAAGGTAGCTTACGTTAAGCTGATTCTACTTAGTTTTTATCAGCGGCTTGTTTATTTACAAACGATAAGTCGCTGCCATCTTCCTTCAACAATGCTTTAACTTCTTTTGCGGGTTTAAGCTCTTTCGAAATTAGTTCAGGCTCTTCTTTTTCAAAGCGTTGCTTTAAACTGCCTTCAATTACTGCACCTGCATCAATACTCAATGTATCGTGAAACACATCGCCATGAACATGAGCACCACTTTGTACCTTTACTTCACTAGCATTAATTGAGCCAATAACTTTGCCTTTAACAATAACGCTTTTAGCTTCAACAATACCTTCAACAACACCCGTTGAGCCAATAACTAAATGCTCCACTTTTATATCGCCATCAATACGGCCATCAAGCTGTACTTCACCTTGGCTAACTAAAGTGCCTGTAAGGCGTACGTCTTCAGAAATAATAGACGGTGTGTGATTTACTCTTTTTAAATTAGAGCTAACTGTTTTTTGTTTTTTTCTACCAAACACGAGAAAGCGCCTTTGTTATTTTTAGAGGATTGACTTGTTTACCGTTAAGTAATACTTCGTAGTGTAAATGAGTACCTGTACTTCTGCCTGTGCTGCCCATTAAACCAATTACGTCATGTTTAGTGATTAACTGACCTTTTTTTACTTTAATTTTATTTAAGTGTCCAAATCGAGTCACTAAGCCATTTTTATGTTCAAGCTCAATAAAGTTACCATAACCACCATTGCGACCGGCACGAAGCACTACAGCGTCTGCTGGGGCAAATATCTCGGTTTTATGCCAACCGGCTAAATCAATTCCTTTATGAAAGGCATGATTACTATTCATAGGATCTTTTCTAAGGCCAAAATTACTCGAAATATAGTATTTAGCTTTAGCTAAAGGCAGGGTGTTTGGTAGCTCAGTTAAAAAGTTTTCTAAATTATTTAATGCTAATAACTTATCAACGATGGCTAAAAAGTGGCTTGGAATTTTTGTTTCGTTAAATGTATCAAGTGGGCCACCTTGTGCGGTTGTTTGGGCACTTAATATTAAGTGTTGCTCAAGCGCTGACTCAATTCCTGCGCTTTTGACCATAGCTAAAATAGCTTGGTGACGTTCGCTAATTTGGTTATCTAAAAAGTTAAAGCTTTGTTCATAATGATTATTCAAATTGGCAATTCTTGTTGCGAATGGAATTGGAGCTATTAACTGCGCTTGTTTACCTTTTTGATTTTCATCGACTAATGGCTCATGAAACTCATTGCCATTTTCATTAATAGGTACATCAAGTTCTGTATCAAGCTTAATAACATCTTTGCTAATTGAAGCAGGAAGGGACTCTATCATGCTTTGCAGTAGCGCCTGTTTTTGCTCAAGTATTGCAAGTTGCTCTAACTGCGTTGCTTGCAGGGCTTGTTGCTCACTGACTTTTTGTTGCCACAGCGTTTGCTCGGTTATTTGATTTTGTTTTATGTCAGAGATTTTATTTGTTTGTGTATAAACACGAAAGCTAGAAATACTCAGCCAAATAAAAGTGGCTAAAATAAGCGATGCTACAAGGAGTTGAAACCAAGAGGCTAAAACAACATGCTTAACTTCGCCATTTTGGCGAATAAGTAGCTGACGAGCTGGGAAAAATTTATGATAAAAAGACTTTATAAATACTGACATGGCATATAAACACTGGCTATTAACCGAATTAAGATAGCAATTTGAGTTAAAAAAGCTAGAAAAAAATTGTAACTGTTCAAAAATTAATAAAAAAGGGCTGCTTTTAGTAAGCAGCCCTTTTAATAATTTTTTTAATACTCGTATTACTTTGTAGGCAGTACTGTGCTCTCTACAGAGCCAAAACCTATGCGTGCATAGCCTTCTTTTTCACACCAGCCGCGCATAATAACGTTATCGCCATCTTCTAAAAAGCTACGTTGTTCGCCATTGCTTAGCGTAATTTTTTCTTTACCGCCACGAGATAGTTCAAGTAAAGAACCCGCTTCTTCGTGCGTTGGACCAGACTGAGTGCCCGAACCTAACATGTCACCTGGCATAAAGTTACAGCCATTTACTGTGTGGTGAGTAACCATTTGTGCCACAGTCCAGTAAGAGTGCTTAAAGCTAGATGTTGATACACGCGTTGGGTTATGGCCTTCGCTACGCATTTTTTGCGTTTGGATTTTAACATCCATTTGAATATCAAAAGCACCTTGGTCGCGATTCGCTTTTGACTCTAAATAGTCCATAGGCTGTGGATCGTTTTCATCACGCGTCCAGCTTGTTCTATAAGGCGCTAGCGCTTCGGTTGTAACAATCCAAGGCGATACAGTTGAGGCAAAGTTTTTAGCTAAAAAAGGACCAAGCGGTTGATATTCCCAAGCTTGTAAATCGCGAGCTGACCAATCGTTAAACACACAAAAACCAAATACGTGGTTTTCTGCATTTTCAATCGCGATTGCATCGCCCAGTGCATTGCCTTTACCTAAGTAAATACCCAGTTCTAGTTCGTAATCAAGGCGTTTACAAGGACCGAATGACGGCACTTCTGCATCAGGCGCCTTAGTTTGGCCTTTAGGGCGATGAAATGTTTGACCCGATACGTCAATAGATGAAGAACGACCATGATAACCAATAGGTACCCATTTATAGTTAGGTAATAATGGGTTGTCAGGACGAAATAAACTACCCACAGCTGTAGCATGATAAATAGAAGTGTAAAAGTCAGTGTAATCACCGATACGACAAGGCAAAGAAAACTCTATGTCAGATTGTACAACAAGCGTATCGCTAAGCGCTTGTTGGTGCTCAGAGCCTGCTCGTAGTGCTTTTGAAAGCGCTAAACGCAGTGCTGACCAATACTGCCCCCCTAAACCCATAAATGTATTTAGAGTTGCTTCACTTGCTACATCAGCGGCTGTTTTAGCGTCACCTGTTAAAACATTTAATTTACTCAGTTTTGCTAAATCAATTACTTGGTCACCAATTGCAACACCACCACGAAAGGCCTCATCAGACCCTTTACGGCGAAATTCTGCAAACGGTAAGTTTTGAATAGGGAAGTCGCAATTATCAACATTAGCTGACTCTACCCAGCTGGTTAAATTAATATCGTGGGTTTCGTTAATTAGGCTCATTACATTTCCTTTGGATTTTACTGTATGGCGACAAGGTATAGTTTATTTAATCATACTTGTACTTGGCGCCATACTTTTTAAATATTAAAACGACAAAAAGCAGCGAAGTTCGCTGCTTTTAATTTACTCAAATATTTTATAAAACGCCGCGACGCTCTTGGTCGCGTTCGATTGATTCAAATAATGCTTGGAAGTTACCTTCACCAAAGCCACCATCATCAACGCGTTGGATCATTTCTATAAAGATTGGACCAAATAAGTTTTTAGAGAAAATTTGTAATAAATAACAATTTTCACTTTGGCTATCTACGAGTATCTGGTGCTTACGAATTTTTTCTTTATCTTCAGCAACCCAAGGTACTCGGTCAAAAATAGTATCGTAGTACTCTGGGATAATATCCAACGTTGCAATTGTTGATTTATCAAGCTTATCAAGAGAACTTACTAGGTCATCTGTTAAAAACGCTAAATGTTGAACGCCTGGGCCGTTGTACTCACCAAGGTATTCATCAATTTGGTTGTTATCGTTACCTTTACCTTCGTTTATTGGAATAGAGAAGGTGCCACAAGGTGATTTTAGTGCATACGAAATAAGCGCTGTTTTTTGACCTTTAATGTCAAAGTAGCGTACTTCAGTAAAACCAAATACGTCTTTATAAAAGTTAGCCCATTTTTCCATGGTGCCTTTATAAACGTTATTGGTTAAATGATCGATTCGGATAAAGCCTTTATCTTCTACAACATTTTGCGTTTCTAAATCTTCAAAATCACTTTCGTAAATAGTGCCTTTGTCGCCAAAATTTTCAATAAAGTAAATTAGGCTGTCGCCAATGCCATAAATTGCAGGGTAAGGCATGTTTTTATGTGTTGAATCAGTGGCTGGTTTTGCACCACGCTCTACTGCAGTTTCAAATGCTTTTTGCGCATTCTCAACACGCCAACCCATTGAACAAATAGCAGGACCATGGCTTTTAGAAAATTCTGCAGAAAAACCTTCACGCTCGTTATTCAGTAAAAAATGAATATCGTTTTGGTTGTAATAAACAATGTCTTTACCTTTGAATTTTTTAAGCTTAGAGAAGCCAAAATCAGTAAATACTTTATCCATATAATCAGCATCAGGTGTTGCGTACTCGGTAAATTCAATACCGACTAAACCTAAATAGTTATTTACTTCACTCATTATTATTACTCCCGCAATTAAGCACTGCGATTATGTGTTGTTGTCATATTGCCGTAGATAATCAACCAGATTTTTGATTTGGGGAAGAGGGGGGCACTATTTAGTATGTAGTGCATGTGTAAATTTTATAGGACGGTTATTATAAAGTTACGTGTTTGTAATACAGTTAAATAAAATGAAGTTATATGGCATAGGATTGAATAGTGTTTTTTATTCTTAATATGTTGTTTTTAAATAACAAAAAGGAGGGTTCACCTGCGTGAAGCCTCCTTTTAGAATGAACAAGCAAAAGCTTAGTTGTATTTAATTATTTACACTTTTAGAGTTGCTACCAAAGAACTTGTTACGTTGTTCAATCCATTGGTTTGTTTTTATCGCTGGCGCAGCTTGATAGTGACGTTCAATCGTTTGATTTAACACTCGCGTCGGTTGCTCAAAGGACAACTTTTGTTGTGCGCCGCCCATACTTTTAATTTCACCGCGAGTCATAGCACGACCAGCATAGAGTAATGCATTTAAGTAACCAGGTCGGGTTTCGTAGTTGTTATCTGTAAATAACAGGATTGTTTTATCAAGTGCCCATCGACGGTTTATCTCACCTTCTTCTTTAACACCTTCGAGTTCACCATCTACGTATATTTCAAATACGCCATTTGTTGGTGCGGCATAAAATACAAAGGCAATACGATGCCAGTTACCTGGTTTAGTATCGCCAAAGTATCCACTATTGCTGGTTGCTTCACCGTACCCACCGTCTGGGCTTGCAAATATATCTGCGTCATCTGTATCGTAGTTTTCGGTATCTGCTTGGATTATTGCGCGGTAAATGTCGTTTGTTTCCAATGGCCAGTTTATATCCATAACTATTGTGTAGTCAGACACTAACCCGTCATCTTTAAAATCACCATTTGCAGCAGTGTTTAACGTAATTAATAGGCCTTCTGTTGGAGAGTGACGAGTAAAAGCCATTACACCAGAAGGACCATCAGTTAAATCGGCAATATTAAGATCAGTGGTTGTCTCATAGCGTGTATCTTCTGGGCCCCAACCGTCATTTTCTGGGTCAAAGTAGCTTAAAACAGATGGACCTGAGTCTGGAATTAGTGGGTTTGTTGGATCGTCAAAGTTCCAAGTTGTTATATTTGCAACATCTTGGCAAGCATTAAGCTGTGTGTCTGTATCAAGGTGAAGACATTGAGTTGTTCTAAAGCGCGCGTATTGATCAAGTAGCCACCATGCTTCGGCAATTGGCTTTACATCATTAAAAGTAACACTGCTAAAAAATAAATCTGGGTTAAGTGCCGCACCTTTAAATAAAGCGACATTATAATTTGTCGTTACTTGAATATCTTCTGGCTTTAACACAAACCAATCGGGTTGGCTGGCGATCATTGTGTTTAAATCAGTGCCTGTAACGGTTACTTGATACAGTGAATTAAAGCCAGGTGTGTTTGAAGGCTGTCTTTCAACATAAAATGCTTTGTGAAAATCTTCTTGTGTAACAGTCCCTGGCGTCCATCTTTTTTGTACAAGTTCAGGGTTAAGCAGCGCTGCGTTGATTGAGCTTGAATGTTTAGTTGCAAGTGCTGCTATTTCTGCAACTTCAAAACTACTTGGGTAGTTTTCTGAAATGGCAATTTCTGTATCAGCATCGGGTGCATATCGGCCCATTACTTCATCGATAGCTAGCTTGGTTTCTTCGTCAGGTTCTATAGATGTTCGCGTATCTACATGTTGATAATCGTAACGACTTAGTGCTTTATCTGCAGTATTAAATACTAAATTTAAATCGGTGACTCCGCGAGCATAAAATTCTGGTTGAATGACTAAAGCATTATTTTCAAGCTCTATAAAGTCTTCACCACCATGAGTATGCCCACCAAGCACTAAGTCTATACCGGGCACATTGGTTGCTATCTCAACGTCAGTTCCTTTACCTAAGTGGCTTAGCATTATCATGTAATCAACATCACCGCTGTATTGGCTTACAATACTTTGTGCGATTTGTTGCCATTTCCAACTCATTTTAAATTGTTTTATAAAGTCAGGAATAGGGTCATCTTCAATTGGCTCGTCAAGTTCATCCCATGGTACTGACGTCATCCCAAACACACCCAATGTTATGCAGCCAACCTGTACTTTAGCAAAGTCCACACCGCCAAAACTCTTATTTTGTTCTCCCTCAAATCGGGTATTACTGGCGAGTACAATGGCATTATCGTCTTGTGAAAACTCAAGCAGCTTTTCAGGACCCCATGCATAGTCATGATTCCCTAAAACACGTAAATCAAAAGCCATTAGCTTTACGGTTTCATCAGAGGCTAAGCCTTGTGATATTTGCTCTGCAACGGTCCCTTTTTCGTAATCATCGCCACCATCGGTAAATAATGTATGGGGTGATTCGCTTAGCGCTTTTTTATAATAAGCTTTAATGCGGCTAAAATATTGTTCCTGATACCCAAAGCGAGAATGCATGTCGGCAACGTGCACAAACCTTACAGATTGCTCTGTTGCATTTGCATCACAGGTTGGGCCAATATCAGAAAACGCGACAGTACGTTGCATTTCTATTGCATAGCTACCTAGTTGGTCTACTTGTGCGCTAACAAAGCCTTGCGATACCGTTGAATTAGTAATACTTGACCAAGAATCGCCGCTCAAACGCGCAATAGTTAATTGGCCGCCTAATACATAGTCGTCAGGTATTTTTATAGTGATTGTCATTGAGCTAGAAAGTTGGAGTGTATTCGGGGTAAGCGTATGTATATCTGAAATGATATTTTTAGCTTGATTATTCTCATCAAGGACTAATTTTTCGTAGGTTATTTCAGTATCGTTAGCCACTATTTCCCCAGGGGCATTGATAGTAAAGTTACCTTCATCTAATGACGTTTGTAAGCCATTAGCATTGGTAATAATTAAGCCACTAGGCTCAGGTTCTACAGGATCATTTGGATTTACTGTAACTTGATCTTCGGCTCCACCACAGGCAGATAAAAAAATAAGGAGAAATGCTATTAGAGTGGCACGTAATAATGTTAATGAATGCATATACTGCTGTCCCTGGGTCTATTGAATAATCAATCAGGACATAATATCAGTTAACGGGGGCAGGGCAAAGTTGAATAAAAAAATTCCCCCATAGAGGCTATGGAGGAATGTTTAGGTTATGTTGTTATATTAAAATAAACAACAATTAAGAGACTTTCTCTTCTAACCCTTGTTTTTCCCATACTTTAGCTTTAAAGGTCATTAGTACTAAGACAGCACCAACACCAATGCTAAATAATGCAATTTGTAAGTATAAGTTAGGAATTTCAGAAACATTATTCGGATCGAAATTACCAGCAAGTAAACCCGCAATAATATTACCAATCGAGTAAGTTAATACAAATACACCCATCATTTGACCTGTGTAACGTCTAGGCGATAACTTACTTACAGCACTTAACGCTACAGGGCTTAAACAAAGCTCACCCACTGTATGTAAAAAGTACGTAGTAACAAGCCAGTAAGGCGCTACTTTTAAACCTTCAGCTGCGTAATGAGCCGCCATAAACATAACTAAAAAGCCAGATGCCATGATAATTAAGCCAATTGCACATTTAACGCTGTAGCTAGGTGACACTAAGCTTTTAGATAAGTTAATCCAAAGTGCTGCAAAAAATGGCGATAAAGCAATAATAAACAGTGAGTTTAATGATTGAAACCACGTTGTAGGGATTTCAAACGTACCAATAAATCGGTCGGTGTAATCACGGGCAAATAGGTTTAATGAAGAACCGGCTTGTTCAAAGCCAGACCAAAAACATGCAGAAGCAATACAGACTAAAAATAGTGCCCACATTCTTTGTTTTTCGGCATCGGTTAATTTACCTGTAAAGTAAATAACACCAAAATAAACAAAAAAGATAATAGTAAATACAATCGCTGTGTAACCTGCAACCACTGTTGGATTGATTACAATTGCGCCGGTCATTGCAGCCGTAGTAACTGCAGCAGCTGCAATTACAAATGCAGCAATACCAATCCATGCACGTGAAGTACCTTTAGGACCAAGTGGATTAGCAGGTAAAGCGCTGTGCTCTGGTAAGTTATTAAGTGTGAGTTTGTACTGAACTAAACCAATGGCCATACCGACAGCTGCCGCACCAAACGCCCAGTGCCAGCCTACGTTCTCCATAAAGTAACCACATACGTAGTAACCGATTAAAGAACCCATGTTAATACCCATGTAATAAAGAGCGTAACCGCCATCACGACGCTCATCTGTATCACTGTATAGTTGGCCTACCATTGCACTGATATTTGGTTTTAGCAAACCAGTACCTGTTGCTACAAATATTAAGCCAATGAAGAAAGAATAATCATGTGGAATAGCCAAAATAATATGACCAATCATAATGATTATACCGCCATACCATACTGCTTTTTGACCGCCAAACAATCTATCAGCTAGCCAACCACCAGGTAAGCCTAAAAAGTATACTGCGCCCGTATACAAACCATAAATTGCAGCAGCTGAGGCAACAGTAAAGGCAAGGCCTTCTTCTTGTAAGCTTGCTGTCATGAATAATACGAGCATAGCTCGCATACCGTAATAACTCATTCGTTCCCACATTTCAGTGAAGAACAATGTCGAAAGTCCTTTAGGGTGGCCACACCAACCACTATCTGGAGCTGAACTCATATTTACTTCCTAACTTTAAGAATTGTTGTAATGGCCTTATAATTTTTTGCTTTAGCTATTTTAGAATTTGTAACCACTAAAATGCTCGACCATCAGTATATTATTTGTAGCTAAGATAATGATTTGCTATATGGCAGTAACACCACAAGGTAAGAGACACACCCTTATCCTAGTTACAATTGCGCTCAAGTATACATATACCTTAGTGCTAGGGGAAGTGTTCGCGGTGTATCACCTTATGCCAAGTTAAAACTCAGCATAAGGAACAATAGGGGTGCCTGGAAACTCAAGTGTTCCGTACACAGGATTAAAGTAGTAACGTATATAAAGCTGACCAAAATTTGGTTCGTAAAAGTCAGAACGATCGATGGCTAAGTAACCACCAAAGAACCAATTCGGCGTTATTCTATACTCAAAACTACCTTCAAGATTATATGAAACACCAGAACTTGTTTCACCTTCAAATACAGGATCAACACCTGTTATTGACTCTCTATCATATGCAGCTATTTGCAAATCGCCATCATTAGGGAAGAAATCAATAGATTGAGTTTTTGTTTGCGAGTACGAAACACCGGTTTTTAATCGATAAACAAAATCATCTCCCCAACGCGCGTCATAAGTGAGTGGCACAGATAAACCTACATAGTTTTGTGGGCTGTAATAACCACCATGACCCCATGTTTCTTCACTTAAATTATACTTGTATGCCCAATGTAATAAGCTAGCGCCTGCGGTGAATTCACGCTCTTGATTGCTAATTACACGGTAATAAGTACCGCCCATCATACGATAGCGTTGGTTGTCTTTTACATTTTGGCCTTTATATAGGGTAAAGTCGGCGCTTGACCAAAAACCCCATTTTCCGCCTAAGTCGTGTGATACATTAGCAGTTAGGCCTGTAGAGCGAACACCACCCCAAACTTCACCTGTTTTTACATCTTTAAGACCTGCATAAGAAAGTACTGAGCTCGTAATTGGGCGTTTTTCAAGTTCTAGGCTGTATCCAAAGTCGCCAAAACTGTCTGCGTAATTTACACCCCATACAATGTCTTCAATTAAAAAGCCAAGTGGGGTAGTGCCTACATCTACACGCCAGTTTTCGTTTTGCCAACCAATACCTATATCTACACCACTTTCCTCAGGTGTTACTTCATCGATTGAACAGGTAAAAATACACAGTGCACCTTGTCCATAGCGGCTGCCAGCAAATTGCTCATCAAAGCGCGTTGTTTGTGCGCTAATAGTAGTTGGGTCTACTTTAATAAACCCTTGGCCTTGCCAAAGCGGAAAGTAAGCTTCAATCGGGACTAAGCCCGCACCAAGTGTTGCTTCGCTTTCGGTGCTTGTTTGCCCACTAAAGTTAACACCAATAGCAATGTATGCTTGGTTTTTGTTTTGCTCGTTTATTAGCTCTCTTTTAGCACCGTTTACATACCATTCATCGTTTTCATCTATTTTTGAAAGCGCTCCGTAAAGCTCTTTTTCATTTAATGTACGATTAGGAAATAGGGTTTGCGTGTACCAAGATTGTGCTTGTTCGGTTTCGTTGAATTTGCTGGCTACTTGAGCGCCTAAATAACGTAGTTCTTGATCGTTGGGTGACTTTTCAACAAGTTGCTTAGCTAAGTAAAGTGCATCCCCTGAGTAATTAAACTCATTGAGAGATGACATGATTTGGCGTTGCAAATAACCTTCTTGCGATGTGGTTTGCGTAATCGCTTTTTGCGTAACTTCTTTTGCTTGAAAGTCGTCCCCAAGTTCTATGTATGCATTAGCAATAGCGAGTAGTGCTTGAGGCTCAATGGTTTGTTTATTTTGTACTTTTTGCTGGTACAAAATAACGGCCGCTTCGCGTTGTTCAAGTGCTAAATTTGCATTAATAAGGGCAGTAGTTGTTGCTGGAGTATTTTTATATTTTTGATCCAGCTGGTTAAGCTTAGCGATTAAATCACTACCATTGTAATACTGAGTAATATAGCTATTTTGTAGCTGTACATATTGAGTTGTTTCGTTTTCAGTTGCGCTCTCTGGTAATATGTACTTTTCAAACCATTGCTTCGTTTTATTTTCATCACCTTGCTCTAAAAGCCACTCACCATAAAGTGTATGCCAATAAGCAGAAAGAGAAGGCTCAGCTTCCAGTGCTTTGTTTATAAGTTTTATAGCGTGTTTTTTTTCATTAATTCGATACCAGCTTCGCGATAACTCTGCCTGCATAGCGGGTGTTAAATTCTGTGCCTCTAGGTTGCTTAAATGATAGATTGCAGTGGCTTTATCTTTAGCATCAAGGTGGCGCTCACTTTGTGTTAAAGACTCATTAAGTTGCAGCTGCTGTTCAAGCGCAATAATGTCTTTATCTCTGGATTTAAATGGAATGTACTGCAATGTTTTAATAGCACCTTGATAGTCATCAAGAGAGCGTAAAAAAAGCGCGTGGCTGTAACGAATCTGAGGGTTTAATGGAAATTGCCACAGCACATTATTAAATAAAGCGCGGGCCTCTTCTGTTAGCCCCTTTTGTTGGTATATAAAGGCTAAATCGTAGTATAACCAAGGCTGTTCTGGCGCTATTTCAATAGCGTCTTTTAGTACTTTTTCGGCTTGCTCTAAATCTCCCGACTGTGCAAACGTATTTGCCTTTGCGCGGTACTGACTACTTAAAGATACAGAATAAGATTCTTTAATTAGTTTCTTTTGATTAAACGATAAACTGTTGTAAAAAGAGGTTAGGGCTTTTTCATTCTGCTCTAATTCAGCTATTTCAAGTAGACCTATTAAAGCGCTGCTATTAAGTGGATCACTTCTTAAAACAATTTGATATGTAAGTGCAGCCTGTGAATATTGCCCTTGAGCAAATTGTAATAAACCTTTGTTATATATTACTGTATTAGTTTCTTGTTCTAAGGTGGCTGCTAAATCAAGCTTAAGCTTAGCCGTTTTAAATTCTTTATTATTAATGGCATTTTTAGCTTCGCGTATATAAAGCCAAAGCTTAGCTGTTTTTGCTAATTCTTGTAGTGTTTCACGTTCAGCGAACTCAGTTGTGTACTTTTGTGCACGAGTAAAATATTGATACGACTTTTGGTTTTCACCAAGGCGTAAATAGAGTGTGCCAAGGCTTCGCATTATAGCGCCGTCTTGCGGTCGGCCTCTTAAAGCTTTTAAAAGTAAAGGCTCTGCGGCAGCAAGTTTATTTTTCTCAAGTAATCTATCGCCCCTAACCCAAAGCTGATAGGCGGGGTCGGCAAGAAGTGTTTGACGTTTTTTATAATCTTTTAGAAAATCTTGGTATTGTAATTCACCTTTACTACTAAAGGGATAAAGAGTGAAATAGCGCTGATACTGCTTAACTGTATCATCCGTTAAGGGCATTTCTAGCAAAGCACTAAGCCAAATATATTCTACTTCATTAATAAAAGTAGGGCCTGCGCCATATTTACTTAAAATATCAATCGCTTTTTTATCTGTAAGATTACGCCTAAGTAGGTGACGGGCATAAGCAATTTCTATCTGCGCAATACTTGGGTAGCTTTGAGCTAATTTATTATAGCCTTTTTTAACACTTTCCCATTGGGAGCTATCTTGTCCATACCAGCTTAAATGCTCAAGCTCGTAATCTAATGTAGGGTAGACGTTTTTAAAAATATTATTATAGATTTCGCGAGCTTGTTCATAACGACCCGCGCGAGCCAATAATTTAGCTTGCTGAATTGAAGATTTGTCTTTTCCTTCAGTACGCGAAAGGACTTTTAGCTTTTCAACGCACGGAGCTTGTTTGGTAAGCCCATTATCTATTTTACTTAGTAATTGGTTGGCTTTCGCTGATTCGCCATTGGCAAAATCATAACGCGCTACTGCGCACTGTGTTTCTATGCGGGCAGGGGCAATAGCGACTAGCTTTCGCAAGCTATCTTCAACTAGTTTTTTATTTTGCTGTGCTTCACCAATACCTATTTGGCTTAGTAACCAATCAACAGATTGCGTATCAATATCATTGACTGTGTTAGCGCTTAATCCAGAGCTAAGCGCTAATGTGCAAGCGAGGGCAAACCTTAACGGCATTCAGTGCTCCATACCGGTTGTAGCGTCCCATCTGCTGTAATTGAAAAACGCTTATTTAAAGCACTTGTACCAAACAAGTTAAGTACGCTGTCGTAATAACGAGTCTGGGTAAATGATTTATCAATCATTAGTTTTTGCTGAATCGCCATTACTGTAGAATTATCGTTATTAGTCGCTAGTAAAGGTAATAGAGCTGAGTTAAAGCCTAGAGGGCCTCTTTTTTCAGATTTTCCTGATTTAGCAAAAGTATTTAAAGGCACGTAACCACGTTTATTAATTGTTTCTATAAAAGGGTTAAATTGCGCTAATAGCTCTTTTTTATAAGGTGCGTTGTCTGCCATCATACTTGCCCATAAATACACTCTAATAGCGTTGTAACTGCCCAAGTCGCTCGTTTTTTTATCGTAATAAAAGCCGTTATTTGCATCAAACATTACCCAGTCAGGGCTAACACCTTGCTTTGCTGTATCTAAAATCAACTTTGCTGAGCCTTCGTGCAGTTGATGCCAAGGCGAGTGTGGATAAAGCTTTTTAAACTGCTGATAAATAAATAACGGTGAGTAGCTTGGGTTTAACTTAAAACGCTCATTATCAAATTCAAAACCAGTAGGGGCGGGTAGTAATGATAAACCTAGGCCCGATATATAGGCGGTTTCTTCACGGATTATTCGCTGTGCAAGTACGGCTGCTAATATGCTGTAGCGGCGGTCATCCCAAAGAATAGCAGCTTGCGATAAACTGTATGCTATCCATAAGTCAGAATCAGACGCTGGATTTGAATCTAAAATTCTGCCAACATTTTGATTGTTAACACCCCATTGCCATGCCGGTAAACGAGTGCTTAAATCACCCTCTGACAAATGTTCTTGCGTCCAATCCAGGATTAGGTCAAACATTGCTTTGTCATTTGCTACAACAGCAAAAAATAAGGCATAAGACTGGCCTTCAGAGGTTGTGACTTTTTGCTCACTCCCCAAATCAATAACGCGACCATCTTGGCTTATAAAGTTACTTTTAAACGTTTGCCATGCATCCCATGGTTGGCATTGCTCTATTTGTGCATTGGCATTAAAGGTAAATAATGCAATCACGGTAAAAAATACATTAATGAGTGACTTCATTACTTATCTCCTTCAGCTAATCGCTTGTATGTTAATGCTTGCAGTAATCGCCATATTATAAATGAGATCAACAGTAGTGTTAAAATAGACAATAGCGCCAGTACAAATGGGTGATCCGATAAATGGAACCAAATTAGGGTATGCACAGGAATGTGACCAACAAAATATTGCTCATCAGTTTTAATTGTTTTAATGCCTTGAGAATTTATGACCGCAGCACTGCCTTTAATTTGCGCAAGAGCTTCTGAACTCATTAACGCATCATCTAGTAGAGTAAAGGCTTTTTGTGATGTTGCACTAAGCGATACAATTGAACGCTCTGAATCAAACGGTGATTGAAAGCCAGTAATAACGGCCATATCACCACTACTTTTTATACTTACTTGAACTTTATCTGTTGTTTGCTCATCGTAAGCACCATTGTATATAGCTTGTTTAATAGCGCGCTGATTATTATCAAGCAAGATATTAGTTTGCGCATCTTCATCTAAGTTGTTAGCAATGCTATTAGGTTTGGCGATTACTAAGATGTCTTTATCATCTAAGTTGGCATCTTCATTTAAATGAGCAACACTTATTCTATGAGCTGGGTAGCCTGTAATAGCACCAAAGTGGCCTGTTAAATTAAACAATACAGATAGTGCTTTAGGTGATGGAACTTCATCTATCAATACTAAAGTTTGTTGTAAGTCTGCGTATTTCGTAAATGGGAATCCGCTGTTTGCAAATACATTTAAATCAGGTAAAGCCATGTAATGATCAAACCCACTTACATCAATGTTAGAGTTTCCATCAATTACCCCGTACTCGCCACCAGGTGGAGCAACGGCACATTCGCCTTTTTTAAGTACTGCAAATCTAAAGTCAAAATTTAACTCATTTCGGCTGGCAAGATTAATACCGTCTAATGAAAAGTCTTCAGCGCTTTGCGTTGTGTCTGTATTAGCAATTAAAGGCAGCAACGTTTTAGCGGTAGTTAACGATGTGTCTTTTTTATCAAGTAAAAAACCACTTATAAATTCTTGGTTTATTAACATGTTTAAACGTGAATTTAATGTTTCGCTCTCTGGCGTATTACGGTATTGCAAAGTAATAGGAATCCCTTTTTCACGCCAAGTAAATAAATCTGGTGCAAAACGAACATTTAATTTTATAGGGCCGTTGTTAAGACCCTCAGCTTGTAACTGAGTTGGGTAATCAATAAGCTCGTCAAAGTGCACGGGACGATCGTTTCTTAGCCATCTCGGCGCATCATAAGCTTTACGCAGTGGGAGTTTGTTAATAGCCTCGATGCTTGCACTTCGGCCAGTCATAATTTTATGACCAAATACAAGACCAGTGACCGCTGTTTTTAAGTCTTTTTCGTCACGCCCCAAAATTAACAGCATTTTATTGTATCTGTGAATAGGGCTTGAAATTAGCTCGACGGTTGGCTTTTCAACATCTGGGTAATCTTTTAAAAAATCAGGTTTTGAGTCATTAGTAATAAACACTACACTATGCTGCTCTGGTGCTTTATTTAAAACGACTGGAAAGTTAGCGCCACGCCAGTCAGCTTGTGCGCCAAACCAACTAGATAAAGTGGCTGCAGCTTCTATTGCTTGTGTATTAGGTGTGCTTGCAAATACAAAAGGTAAGTTTAATTTGTTGTAATCTTTAGCATCAAAAAATGGTTCTGGTAAATATTCAAGGCGGCTATCAATTGCTAACTGTTTTTGATCAAGCGTGATGTGGCTTGATTTGTTTATTTCAGTCCAAATTGAGCGGCTAAAGTAATCTTGGCATCGTAAGTCGTAGTAGCCAACTAGTTCAAAGCGAATTTGGTTGTAGTCTTGAATGTATTTAGCATTTAGGTCTAGGCTATGACTTACCGTATTTTTTACAATACTTAATTGCTCATTAATAGGTAAAACAGTAACTAAGTTATCGTTAAAATAAACTTTTAAATGCGATACATTAGCCAGCAATGAAGGTGAGTTGGTGTACGAAAAGTTAAGCTTTAGATTAGTGCTTAATTTATCAATTCTATTTGTGAAATCGACTCGAGAATTATTATTCACGCCGTCGAGTTTATAGTCGTTGAACCCTAACTTTTCAAAGCTAAGACGTAAACTAGAAACCTGAGCGCTCTCAGGGTAGCCATTTACAAACATAGTTTTGTCTTGCATAGGCTCGATAGCGAGCACTTGATATGCGCTACTAATAAGTAACAATGTTAGAAATGTATTAAGTAACTTTTTAATCATAATTATTATGCACTATCGGTTTTTTTGGAGTAAATGAATTTATGTAAATGACAGTATTAGTCATAAACTTAATTATAGGTTGTAACGCTCTTGGGGCATGAAATAATAAATTACTAAAGCCCCGTAAACTGGTTTTTTGCACTTCTTTGAAGCTATACGATGGACGGTCATGTCTAAAGTTATTTTGCCAATCTAGCCAAGCATCTGCTCTGGAGAAAGTACACTGTATAAAAGCTCTTTGCTTTTCGAGAGATAAATCTTTAAGTGTAAGGCCAATTTGTTTTTTACGGGTATTACATACATACGTTGTAAACGAAAATTGCTTGTTACCGCGACTCATTAATAATTCAATTTTATCGTTAACGCGGCATAAATGTGCGTGTTCAGTCTCTATACCTACACCGTTATCTGAATAATCCGTTATTTTTACTTTTAAAGTATGACCATTTGCTAAACGAACGCCGGCAGGAAAGTTTGCCTTTATACGATGCGAGTGCCTCACTTGGCGAGCCTCAGCAGCAACCGCAACCGCAGCACCCAAAATAATAATATTATAAAAAGCCCAACCCATACTTATTATAAGTACGCCAATCTGGCTTGAATCACCTAAAAACAGACGCAATACACCCACTATTATTCCAAGTAAGTTAATAAGTAAGAGAATTAAATACGGTTTAGAAATCCCCCAGTCGTAATGCTCTTCATCATTTAAACCGCCTTTTTCGGTTACGTTAAATTTACCTTTATTAGGATTAAATAAAGCAACGGTAGTTGGTTTTAGTATGTACCAAGCAAGTACTGACTCATACACTTCACCCCAGAAGGAGTAACGGTATTTACCTTGAATACGTGAGTTAGTCGCTTTTATTTGAATTAGTGTCGGTACCACATAGATAAAAATAGCAATAAAAGGAGCATAAATTATGTAGGCATTAAAATATATTAGCGCTAAAGGAGCTGTTAAAAATACAATACGAGGAATACCCGAAAGGAAATGCAACATTGCGTTTATATAGCATAATCGTTGAGGAATGCTTAAACCTTTACCCATCAATGGATTATCAAGCCTAAATATTTGCGCCATACCACGCGCCCAGCGAATACGTTGGCCTATATGCGCTGACAAGCTGTCGGTTGCAAGGCCAGCGGCTTGTGGGATGTTTATATATGCAGTTTTATAACCTGCGCGCTGCATACGAAGGGCCGTGTGAGCATCCTCAGTTACTGTTTCAAATGCAAAACCACCAATATTATCAAGCGCTTCTCGTTTTAATACGGCGCAAGAACCACAAAAGAAGGTTGCATCCCACATGTCGTTACCATCTTGAATCAATCCATAAAACAACATGTTTTCGTTAGGGATTTGACTGTGGTTATTAAGATTTCGCTCAAATGGATCGGCAGAAAAAAAGTGATGCGGTGTTTGGACCAAACACACTTTACTGTCTTTTAAAAACTGTCCCATTGTCATTTGTAAGAACGAGCGAGCAGGAACGTGGTCACAATCAAAAATTGCGATATATTCGCCATCGGTATAACGCATAGCGCTATTCATATTACCGGCTTTAGCATGATTGTTATCCGAACGCGCTAAATAACCCACTCCAATCTCGGCTGCAAAATCCTTAAACTCTGAGCGCTTACCATCATCTAATATATAAACATTTAGCTTGTCTGCAGGCCAATCGATACTTAAAGCAGCGAGAGTAGTAGGTCTTACAACGCTTAACGGCTCGTTATAAGTTGGAATATATACATCAACAGTTGGCCATAGGTCAGTGTCTTTAGGTAAAGGCACTGGTTTTCGCTCAAGCGGATTAACTGTTTGAAAAAAACCTAAAATCAGTACAAGCCATGCATATGTTTCAGCAAGTAGTAAACCGCCACCTAGTGCAAGTGCAAGCGGATCATCCCAGTTTAAAGTCTCAGTGTAACGCCACCATAAGTAACGAGAAGAGGTAGTTACTGACAAGGTGATCATGACAATGGTTGCCATTTGGCCTTTTACTCGTTTAAGTGCATACGCAACTAATAAAATAAAGCTTATAAATACGGCTTGAGCTTCCAAGCTAAAAGGAATTGTAATGAATATTGCTAATAAAAATAAAATAAACGCGAGGATGACGTATTTAACTAATTTATTTTGCCATACACGTGCATCAGCCATGGCTTTAAATGCACTTTTTTTAGGGCCTTTTTTGTTTTTTGATAGTAGGCGTTTTAATAATTTACCTAACTTTAAATCAAACCAACGTAATTGCCTTAAAAGGTAGCTAACGCCATCATAGAAATAGTTAACTGCATCTTCTTTTACTGAGCTAGATTTAAGCTGGTTTTTAAAAAACACTAAAAAAACACTTTGAATAATAAAGCGTAATATATTTGAGTAAATATAGGTTCGGTAAGGCAACCTTAAATGAGGGTAGTAGTCATAAAGGGTAAACTCAAAGCTGATTTTATGCTGTTTAATGTTTATAAATAGCGAGCTTAAAAGCGTAATAAAAGGCATTAAGAAAGCTTCAATTACATTTACTTTATGTTGATTAAAGTAGCTATGAAACTTGAATAAAATGTACCGAACTAACTTATCAGTAAATAAAATGCTCAGCAGCAAGTATAAGGTGCTGTGAATAGGGCGCTGATAAAATAGTGTAATGCTCATTTTATAAGGCCGCTTTACTAACTAGCCAACCAGCTAGTGTTTCAAAGTCATCGTTTGCGACACTATATGGCGCGCAATTAAGTGCTACATTTCTGTATGCGGTTGACTCTTTAATAACTTCGTCACTATTAATAAAAAAGGGAGCCATAAGGGGAAGTGTCGATTGCCATAGGGAAAATAAGTCAAATTCTAGCGTTGATGCAGAGTTATAGCGGTTAACTAAAAAGTAATGTTTCCAATTGGTATCTGAATTTTTAAGTTTTTGCAGGCGCCTATAAATTAAGCTGTGACAAATAGCGTCGCAATTAACAAGTTCAATTACAATATCGTCTTTCTCTAATGGGTAGTGAGAAAGGTTAATATGTGAAGGGCAGTCAAAAAGTATCCAGGCTTCGTTGTTATAATTTAGGTTTTTGCATTTATTGACCATTTTAGTGATGTTATCGGTGCTAGTGTCGTCGTTATCACCAAATGGTAAAAATATAATGCCATCGTTATCTTGGTGAAAATGCGTAAGTGCATCTTCAAAGCGCACTTCATTACTCCAGCCTTTGGTGTATTTCCACGGTAAACCAAAATGTAAACCTAAGTCACTTTTTGCATCTAAATCGATAGCAACAACGTCAACGTCAGACTTTTTTAGCACGCATGCAAGATTGGCAACTACAGAAGTACTGCCTAAACCGCCTTTGATACCTTTAATGAAAACTCTTTGCAACGGGGTTACCTATCCTTAGTTTAACTAGTGTATGTGTTTAGTTCGTTGTTTATCTCTTTAAGCAATGCATATTTATTAATTGTATTATTATTTTGCTGCTTGTTTACTATTTCTATGTAGTCATCACTCTTTCCACCAAAACGCAGTGTAAGGTTTTCTATATCACTCGATGTTAACGTTTGTGAGTTTTTAGATGTTAAGTTGTTCATCTTTACCTTTACAGTTACTTTAATTATTTTGATTAAAAGTGGACAATATTTGGCTATTATATATAGAATAACGGTTAAAACTAGTAAAAAAGTATTTTTTATAGGGCATTTTAAGTGCATAACTTTAACATAACGGGATTAGAGCCTGCTGCAAAAGAGTTAAAATCGGCTTCAAGTTATGCTGTTTTAGCCCCTTTAGACAATTTTGCAATCGAATTAGTGTTACATTCAATTAACCAAAGTTTGGCTAATGATATATATATAGTTTCTCAAGAGGCTGAATCATTTTTTGATTCTTCTTTTTCTGCATCGTTAAATTATGCTTATGAACATAATCGAGTACATCCTTTTTCGTTGGCCCCAGAAACACAACACTATTCAATTGAGCGAATCAATTCAGGTATTATAAAAGAGATAAGTGCTTATAAACGTCTAAACGAAGCGCTCATTTTTGTTCATTTTAATACAACACAGTTAAACAGTGCTGGCGAAAAAAGCTTAAAACTGATGATGAATGAGTACAACGACTTTGTTCGTCGTACCGGAGCTACATTACTATTTTTAATATCTGGGCCTGATATTGCTAACTACCGTTTTTTAGTTAGGCGATTAAATAATGTATTTGATGGGCTGGTTTTTGTTGATAATGATTCTGCAATGCGAGTTCTTGAATATGATTATTGGCGCCATAGCACGGGTGTTATTGCTGGTGAACATTACCCGTTATTATTAAGTAATAATCAGTTTGTTGTTCAAAAGGGAATAATAAGCGAGAGCAAAGCACCTAAAAGTTCAGACTTTTCCGATGAAGACGATGTTTGGCTTGTGCAAAGTGCGGTGCCCGAAGGTACTAAATTACCAATGCACTATAATAGTGTAAAAGATAATAATGACTTATTTAATAAAGGCCCAAAGGTAGAAGCAGCCACCTTAATTTTTGCAGTAACGCGCTACACTGATTTAGCGTTATTAGGTAAGCAGTGTTTTGAACTTAGAAAAAACTGTGGGCGCTGGTTAAAGCTTGTTATTCAAAATGTTGATGGTGTTATTCGCCATCAAGATGAATGTTTATTTTTAACATTGGGTGTAAACCTTATTCTATATAGCTTTTCGGAGCCTTCTCGGCTGCTCTCACAAATTCAATCTATTCAAGGTTTTCAGTTTTCTAGGCCTTTACCTCCCTCAGTTGAGGACGTATTGAAATACACCGAAAACACTTTTTCGAAAGGATATTTACCTTTCATTGAGTTTACAAAACAAGTAGAAATTCATAGTGACTCAGCCGTTAATTTAGGTGTGAGCGGTGTGCTAGTAAAGCTTGAATTACTGCCACGAATCGACCCAATACACCCTTTGCATTTATTTCATATTAAACGCGAAGGTGATGTATTTAGTATTGCAGATAATACAGTTTATTTATATTTGCATGCTTGTAGAGAGAATGACGTTGATAATGCGATTAAGCATTTGTTTAAATTAAAAACAAGCGATTTTTTTGTACAGCAAAATGTAATTTCTGATCACTTTTACATTCAACAAGAATGTAAACAATTAAGGCGTTTTTATAAAGGTAAGAGTGTTGTAGATTTCTCGCAAAAACTTGCCGAGAATGATAGCTATAAATTTGCACCTGATATAGCAAACAGCGTTACTGAAAATATTAACACACCTGAATTTTCTAGCAAAAGCCGTCCAGATGCTAAGCCTTTTATAATGAAATTAAGAGACAACTTATGAGTATGAATCAGCTTTTAATTACCGTGTTTCTTGCAATGGTGCTTGGCGCGGTGCTTTGTATGCTAGGCAAATACATTTTATCTCAAATAACAAAATATTATTATAAGCTCACTTTTAAACATGAAGTACTAGAGCCTTATACACCAAATACAGTAAAAAAGGATAAGAAGTGAAATTATCAGGTTTAGGGGTTTGGAACCTTTATTTTTTAGTTAAGTTTGCTCTGTTTTATTATGGTGCAATTGATTTTAACGTATTAACTAATGCGGCTTTTGCTGCGTTGCTTGCGATTAAATTTAAACAGCCATTAATAGAGAAGGCAAAACATATAGTAGGTGCTGTGTTTGCTGTGGTATTACTTTACCAAGACTCATGGTTGCCACCAATAAACAGGTTGACTAAACAAGCGGGTAACGTTCAAGATTTTAGTTTTGGTTACTTTATTGAGTTATTAACCCGTGTTATTAACATTGATATGTTATTGGCTTTGTTCGTAATTAGTGTATGTTTTTGGTATACATCGCAATGGATACGCTTTACAACAGTCACTATTGTTGGGCTGTTAGTTGTAGGATGGCAAGGGGGTAACTCTCAATCACAATTTGTTAATAATGTGGCTAACCCTGAGCCGGTTACACAGAGTCAAAGTAATCCTCAAACACAAGTGATCACTCAGGCAGCACAATCTCCTAATCAAAAATTAGCTGATTTTTATCAACAACAAAGCTTATTAATGAGTCACTTTCCAAGCCAAGTAAATGGTGAACTGTTTGACGTAATTATTTTGAACATATGCTCAATGGCTGTTGCTGATTTAAATGCTATTGGTGTAAGTGTTACTGATATGTATAAAGACTTTGATGTGGTGTTTTCAGACTTTAACTCGGCTACATCATACAGCGGACCAGCTGCGGTAAGGCTACTGCGCGCTAGTTGTGGCCAAACTAGTCAAACTGCATTATTTAAAGAGGCACCTGAACAATGTCACTTGTTTAAAAACCTAGAAAAACTAGGTTATCAAAATAATGTTGTGATGAATCACGACGGACATTTTGATGAGTTTAAAGGTTTAATAAATAAGTACGGTGGCCTAGATAGCACGCCATTTAATATCGATTCAATGCCAGTGGCGCTTCGAGGTTTTGATAATAGCCCTATTTACTCAGATGAAGCTGTGCTGGATGGTTGGTTAGAGCAAGCTGATGATTGTAAGCCGTGTGCGATGTACTACAACACCACAAGTTTACATGACGGTAATCAGCTAGAGAATCAACCAAGGGTGAATAGTAAAGAGACATACCCAATCAGACATAAAAACTTGTTTGCTGATATTAACCAATTTGTAAAAAAATTAGAAAAGCGTGGTCGCAACGTTATGTTAATGATAGTGCCTGAACACGGCGCTAACTTAAAAGGTGATAAAGTACAATTTGCAGGGTTACGTGAAATCCCTAGTCCTGCAATTGTGTCTGTACCTGTAGCGATTAAATTTATAGGCCCAGACGTACAAAACTACTCGCAAATTGTGGTTGATGATTCAACAAGTTACTTTGCGCTTTCAGAGCTGGTAAGTAAGACGCTGCAAACTGATGTGTTTGGTGGGAATAATAGTGTTGCTAATTTACTTGAAAACCTACCTAAAGCACCTAAAGTTGCTGAAAATGAAGGCACAATAATGATGTATGTTAACCAACGACCATTCATACAATTAGATGGTGGTGATTGGTCAGCTTACCCACAAGGTAAGTAGTCTCATAATAAGATTTAATAAACAGCACTGGTATAGTTAAATATAAATATCAGTGCTGTTTTTCTTCGTTTAATTACATCCCACCCTTTGGCTCTAAAAGCTGTTTTGTCCAAAAATGTTTACAATAAACTACCTTCTCAAAGCGACTTAGCGTATTATTCGGCTAATATAGTTTTTCCTTCTTTGAGGATGTATGCGTCTAGATATTCACTGTGCTGATCGAATTGGTATTGCTCAAGAAATCCTTAATATATTAGTTAACTACAGCGTTGATTTGAAAGGAATTGAAGTCGATTCTATAAATTGTCGTATGTACGTTAGTTTTCCCGAAATTGAATTTGAACAATTCCAAAAAATTATGCCATCGATACGTTTAATCGACGGTGTACATGATGTGCGTACCACTGCATTTTTACCATCTGAGCGTGAACACAACGAATTAAATACTTTACTACGTGCATTGCCTGATGGGGTTATCTCTATTGATGCCAAAGGTTGGGTACGTTTATGTAACGATGCAGCATGTAAAGACTTACAGCTAATTGAAAAAGACGTGATTGGTGCAAATATTAATAACCTGCTTAAAGGCTTTAACTTTACACGCTGGTTAGAAGGTAAAGAAGTACTCGGACAAACCACACGCGTTGAAGTTGCTGGTGAGGATTTTATTGCAGACATTTTGCCAATTGCAGTGCCTCAAGGTAGTGAAGGTGATGTGCTTGCTGGTGCGGTTATTAACATTAAATCGCAAAGTCGGTTAGGGCAGCAAGTCAGTGCATTTAGACGTTACGGGCAAGAAAGCTTTGCTACTATTCATAACTTTAGTACGGCAATGCGCCGAGTTGTGCGCGAAGCACGCAAAATGGCGCAACTAGAAGCCCCTATTTTGATTACTGGTGAAACAGGTACAGGTAAAGAGTTATTAGCTAGAGCGTGCCATTACGCATCTAATCGTTCTGTTAAACCTTTTATTGCACTGTCGTGTGCTTCACTTCCTGATGATGTTGCTGAGTCTGAGTTATTTGGTTATGCCGGGTACGAAGAAAATGCAGCGCCAAAGCGCGGTGTATTAGAGCAAGCCGATGGTGGAACTGTATTTTTAGATGAAGTTGGCGAAATGTCGACTCAACTACAAACTAAGTTACTGCGTTTTTTACAAGATGGTACGTTTAGAAAAGTAGGCGATGAGAACGAAGTTAAAGTAAATGTACGTATTGTTGCCGCTACTCAAAAAGACTTACCTGCAATGGTACAAGAAGGGGTTTTTAGAGAAGACTTATATTACCGTATAAACGTGCTTACTTTAGAAATAGCGCCACTAAGAGATAGAAAAGCAGATGTAGGACCACTTGCAGAGCATTTTATTCAAAAATATGCACAGCAAAATGGTCATGCAATTCCTGTTTTATCACAAGAGTGTTTGAGCTTTTTACAAGAGTATCCGTGGCCAGGAAATGTTCGTCAGCTGGAAAATGCAATTTACCGTGCAGTGTCGTTACTAGATGATAGCGAGCTTCGCGTAGAGCATTTACAGTTACCAACTTTTACCCATGATTTAGGGTATTTAGAGTCTGATTTTGAAGGCTCACTAGATCAAGCTGTTAAACGTTTTGAAGCGACTTTACTTCGCAAACTCTACCCAGCTTATCCAAGCTCACGTCAGTTAGCTAAGCGATTGGGCCTAAGTCACACCGCGGTAGCTAATAAGTTACGTGATTACGGTATTAACCGAAAAACAGTAAAAGTGTAACTGGCCTAAATAAATTAAAATATGGGGACTAATTTTTAGTGCCCATATTTTTTGTTACCCCGTCAATTGCAATCGTCTCGATACCTTCTTCGTTAAAGTTCATTACAATGCTGGCGTTATTACGAGTGAAAAAATAGCTACGGTCATTAAGTTCAATAACATAATCGCCTTTTACGGGGTCGCTAAATTGCTGCTTTTTTAAAGTGATCTTATGTTCGCCAATTTGCCATTCAAACTCTTCAATAAATCCATTATTAAATTCTTGCACCCATATTTGGCTGTCATCCTTTGAAAGCGTTATAGCTACCGAGTAAGAGCTAGGGATCTGCTCCATATTGTAACTTTTAGAGCCAATAGTGAATTTTTCAGCTTTTTGCTGCCATTCAAAACCAAATTTAAATTCTTTAACTACACCAGTAGGGTAAGTAACAGAGCCTTTACCCGGTAATGAAAAATCGGCAAAAGCATTATAACTAGGCACTAATAGAGTTAGCGCAGTAATGATTTTTAGTTTTGACTTCATGAGTTATCTTTTTATTGTAATAGTGATTTAAGATTAAAGTAGAATATTCGTCTTCGCAAGGGGCTATGCTACACTCGAATAAATTTAACTGGTAAGACCTTTTTTGTGAACTTATATATTCGACTTTTATTATTGTTTTTTAAAATTAAACGTAACAAGCAATATCAAAATTTACTTGATACGGTAGATATTGATTACAAAGCTCTACCTACTGATTGTGACATTAATTTACATTTAACAAACTCACGTTACCTCGCGATGATGGATTTATCTCGAACTTGGATGACTGAGCGCGTTGGCTTGCTTAAACAAATAATGAAGCGTCGCTGGTTTCCGATTGTTAACGCAACTGCTATTACTTATATTCGTGATATTAAGCCTATGCAGCGATATACAATAAGTACTAAGTTAGTTGGATGGGATCATAAATACTTTTATATTGAGCAAAAGTTTCACTCAGAACGAGGCTTACATGCTATTGCTTATGTACGCGGTGTATTTAAAAGTAAAAAAGGGATTATAAGTATTGAAGAAATGCTTGAAGTGGCTGGTTTTGATGGCCAAACACCTATATTGCCAAGTGAAGTTATGCACTGGAAAGAAATGCTAGAGCAGAAAAAGTTAAGTAACCTGCCCTAATCTCTACAAATGAAAAAAAGGCCTTTCGGCCTTTTAACACACATTGTAATTGGGTAACTACGTACTACTTTATATATGCTTTAAAAGCTGTATCTAACACCGAACATAGCAACAACGGGGTCAAGCTCTACAGTTGATGTAAGTGCTTTTGCACCATTAGCATAAACAGTGGCATCGGTATCAATATCCATAATTGATACCATGGCGTGTAAACCCCAGTTTGCATCAATTTTATAGTTAGCACCTACCTGAGCCATAAAGCCAAACGAATCATCTAATTTTACTTCTACATCGTCTGTTCCTAGCGTCGCTTTAAGTGCTTGAGAAGGTTGCTCATCAAAAAATGCAGTGTAGTTTATGCCTACACCTATAAAAGGTCTTAGCGCATAACTTGTGTCTAAAAAGTGGTATTGCGCAACTAAAGAAGGAGGAAGCTGTTTTATATCTGCAATTTTGTTGCCTGCTAAGCCGCCTGCGCCATTCACATCGTGTGAAAAAGGTGTTGCTGCTATTAGTTCTAACACCCATTGATCGTTAAATGCATAATCTACAGTGATACCTAGTTGAGTATCTGAATCACCTTTAAGGCCCAGCGTAGGTGCTTCATTAATTGCTGAGCTACTGTTATCTGGGTTTACGTTAATAGCGCCAACATTTACGCTAAAGTTAGCGTGTGCAGCTGGAGAGAGTGCTAATAAAGAGGTTAATAATGCGATGCTAATTTGAGTTTTCATGTTGTTCTCCAAGAACTACTGTTTGATTGGCGCTATTATTACCGAGCAATAAAAATGAAAACCTGTTCTAGATCAAAGTTTAAAAAACATTTTAACCTTGTGGAATACTTTATTGATTTAGATTAAATTTAGCGTCGTTCTGCTTTCATAAAGATTGACATATTTGTTTGATTAACAGTCACATGAATGTATTAAGGCTGACATCGCTTAGTCATAAACTCACGTTTTAATAAAGGCACATTAAATAATAAAGTGTGTTTAACATGTTTTTAGAAGCATTCGAAAAAAAAATCAAAAACAACGGATATTCAAAAAGAAGTTGTAGAGCACTTACAAACACTAATTCGCTTTGAATCAGTAACCCCTAACCAAGCGGGTGCAATTGATTGGCTTGCAGTTAAATTGTTGGGTTTAGGTTTAAGTTGCGAGCAATTTACTATAAATGGTGTGACTAATTTAATTGCCTGCATAAAATTCAAAGAAGGCCCATGTGTTGCTTTCTCAGGGCACATTGATGTAGTACCAGCAACAAGTAGCGGTTGGTTAAGTCCTCCTTTTGAAGGGCGAGTGCGAAATGATGCAATATACGGTAGAGGGGCGGCCGATATGAAAGGGGGTGTTGCCGCCATGCTTAGCGCCACAAAAAAGTTAATTAATAGTAAATCCGCTAAAGTAGGGACTCTTTACTGGCTTATCACGTCAGATGAAGAGGGAGAGGCTGAATTTGGTTCTCAAGAAATAGTTAATAAGCTTGCCAAGCAAGGTGTTGTATTAGATGGCTGTATTGTCGGGGAGCCATCAAGTGTGGCACAAGTTGGCGATACAGTTAAGAATGGCCGTCGTGGTGCGCTTTCAGCTCGGATTTTAGTTACTGGTAAGGCAGGTCATGTAGCTTATCCTCAAAACACACTCAATGCTGCTCATATTGCTGCAAAAATAGTAAATAGCTTGAGTGATCAGATCTGGTTACTCGATGTGGCTAGCTCAAAAACCACACTGCAAGTGACTGGAATTAACATAAATAATGTGGTCGATAATTTAGTGCCAAGTCATTGTGAGATTACATTTAATGTACGTTATAGCCACGGTTACAGTAGCGCAGCAGTTAAAACGCAATTAATGAATACCCTAAACAAGTTTGCTGAGCATTTTACAATTGAGTGGGAACGCCCATGCGAGCCTTATTATACAAGCCATAATACGGGTTGGAGTTTACTTACTCATATTGAGCAGGCTATTTACAAAAACACTTCAAGTTACCCATTACTAAGTACAAATGGAGGGACATCGGATGGACGATTTTTTGCCAGCCCCCATACTCAAGTTATTGAATGTGGTGTGCGAAACAATACGATTCATCAAGCTAATGAACACGTATCTATTAGTGATTTACTTAAAATTGAAGCTATTTATACAACTTTACTAGAGCAGATATTTATAAATAATTAAATATAAATCGAGTACTTTATAAATATAAAGCACTCTCTTATTATTGGTTATTCTAAATAACGTTTGGCTTTGTTTTCTTTTACACTTTCAAGATCGACCAATACCAATCCATCAATACAATTATTAAAATCGGGATCAATGCTAAAGCTTAAAAATTGCACGCCACCTGGTTTACAAAGTTCAGTGTATTGTTTAAATAAAGTAGGGACTTGAGCCCCCATATTAGCTAACACATGCTTTAACTCTACAAAATCTTCTTTTACGTCATTGCCGCAAAAAAGAGTATTGCACTGGGTTAGCTGTTGCTCAGTTAATTTAAATTCATTATTAGGCGTAGCTAATTCAATACCACTTTTATAGTAATGCTGATAGTAATAAACGAGCATGGCTTTTGCTTGCTCGGGTAGAGCATTTGATACACTTACAGCACCAAACAAGTATCTGTACTGTGGATAGCTTTTTATAAAAGCGCCAATGCCATACCATAAATAGTCGAGGCTCTTACGTCCCCAATATTTAGGCTGTACAAAGCTTCTACCAAGCTCAATTCCTTGTTTTAGATAGGGCGTCATAGCGTCGGTATAAGAAAATAAGCTATCAGTATACAAACCTTCGCGGCCATGCTTTTGTATTATCTGTTGTGCACAGGCTAATCGATAAGCACCTACCAGCTCTAGCTGCATTGGGTCCCACAGTACAAGGTGTTGGTAATCCATATCGTATTTATCTATATCACGACGCTTACCACTACCTTCACCGACTGCTCTAAATGCAATTTCTCTCAGGCGCCCTAACTCTCTAAAAATAGGTGAGCTACCTGCATATTGGTATAGATGAATATGCATACCGTCTTGCGTTTTACCAAGAAGTTGGCATTGCTCAATTGCTCTTTTTAGCTCTTTTCTGCACTCGGGAACAGCGATAGGTGTTTGTGTTTTTAGCGGCAGTGCTTTTTTTGTTGTAAGCCTATAAAGCTGTTTACGGATGAGGTTTACAACTTCTTTATCTTTAAGATTTTCTATTAAGTAAGATTCAGGAGGGATAGAGGCGCCAATCTCAAACTCTAAAGATTTTTGGCGCTGCTTAAACATTTCGGCCACTAATAGTAAACTTGCCAAAGGTTTATAAATCATTGATGTGCCATAAAAAAGTGGACTGTTTTTGGCTTTAATATAAATAGGTAAAATAGGGCAGTTAGCTTTTTTTGCCATACGTAAAAAGCCACTATTCCATTTGCAGTCTTTAATACCTGTTGGCCCTAATCGCGATACTTCTCCTGCCGGAAATATAAGTAATGCGCCTTCATCCTTTAAATGGTTTTGTATATTACTAAGCTCTTGTTTTTTACTCATACCAGATAAGTTATCTACGGGGAGTAAAAGTGAGTGCATTGGAGTAACCGACATCAACATGCGGTTTGCCACTACTTTTAAATCCTGTCTTACAGTTGAAAGTAATTTGATAAGTGCTAAAGCATCTAATGAACCAATAGGGTGGTTAGCAACGATAACAAGTTTACCCTCATTAGGAATATGTTCTATCTGCTTAGGTTTATAGCGCGTATCAAAATTGAGTTCATCGAGCACTTGTTCAACAAATTCTAATCCTTGTAGGTGAGGGTAGGCATCACCAAAAGCAACAAACTCTTGTTCATGTAATAAGTAGCCTAGGCCTTTTTTTACTAAACCTTTTACTTTTGGTGAGTTCTTTAGTTGTGGTAAGTTTGCAGCAATTACTTTATCAACACTTATCATATTAACCTCATATTCCGTTTGGCCTATTCGCCATACATGTAAGATTAAAAAAAGGGTGTGACAGTTACTTTGCAGTAGTGTGACTTTTTAAAGTGCTAACTTATAAACTGTGTATTGTTAGGAGAATTTATGTCGGTATTGGTTGCTATAACTGGGCGTGACAACACAAAACTAATAACGAAGTTACAAGAGCGATTACCAAATACGCTGATAGAGCAATGGCCTGATTGCAAAAACGCACATGATGTGGATTTTGTACTTGCGTGGAAAGCGCCAGAATCTATGTGGCCACAGCTACCTAACTTAAAGGCTGTGTCGTCATTTGGTGCTGGCGTAGACAGTATCGATTTAACATTACTCGACGAAAGTGTTGAAGTAGTTCGCATTGTTGACATGCAACTAGCTGATGATATGGCGGAATATGTACTGACACATGTGTTAGCTCAAAAGTTACGTTTAAAAGAGTATTACATTAAACAAACACAGCAAACATGGAAGCCAAAGCGGGCGCATAGTAATAAACATGTCGGCATACTTGGGTTTGGTGAATTAGGTAAAGCATGCGCGCAAAAGCTTATAAATAATGGCTTTAAGGTAAGTGCCTGGGCGCAAAGTAATAAAAACGCGACTAATGTCGAAATTTTTTATGGCGAGGAAGGCCTCAATAGTATGCTTTCTGATGTTGACTACCTTGTATGTCTATTACCCCTTACGCAAGCAACGACAGGCATTATTAATCACTCAATGCTCGCAAAGCTGCCTAAACATGCTGTTGTTATTAATGTGGCACGCGGTGCTCATGTTGTTGAACAAGACTTACTAAGTGCATTAAATAACGATAGCTTACGCGCAGCTACACTCGACGTATTTGATCAAGAACCTTTAGCGTCGAATCACCCTTACTGGGGAAACCCCAAAATAACGCTTACACCACATTGCGCGGCGATTTCTGATTTAAATAGTGTTATAGAGCAAATAGCCGATAATATTGAATGCTTGAATAAGGGGTTAGTACTTAATAATCCAATAGATAGAACTAAAGGTTATTAGCTGATAGCTAATTAGTTTAAAAAACAGCTTGTTAACATTTGTAATTTTTATTAGTGTAAAAGGTATTCTCACTAATAAAAAATACAAAGAGGGTGTTATGAAATCGAGTCAAAGTGGCGTTAAATTAAGCCTAGTTATTGTTTCAATTATTATACTTGGTGTTTCAGCTTGGTTTAATCAGGCTAATGCAGAGGATACTCCTTCTAAAATACAAACCCAAAGCGAGTTAACAATAGCGGACTAGCCTACTTACTATGTATTCCTCTGTTTTCGTGTTTCTTCTCGTGACTCTTTTTAGCAGTACACAAGCATTATTTTCACAGTAGTGCTTGTGCGCCCCTGAAGCTCTAATTTTCATCTTGATTGAAAGTGCTTTTTAATATTTTTAAATTCTTAACAAAAAAAAGCCCAGCAATGCTGGGCTATTAAATATTCTAGGGAAAAGTTGTTAACTTTGGGTTACATTAAATTGCCCAAATGTATAAACTTTAAACAAGTAAAAAGTATTGATCAACACTAAACTCATATTTGAAATAACACTCGACGACATAAGATCTAAGCTAAATGATAAGAATAATAAACCACACGCACTAATGGCGGCAACGCGCAGCAGTGTTATCTGGTTAATAAAGAATGCACCTAAACCTAGTGCAAGTAGTGTAGTATTTAAAAGCCAATCTAGCTCGTTTAGCATGGTCGTTTCAATAGTTCAGTTGTTGAAAAAAGGAGCGCCATTATGTTGATCTTTTGCGCACCTTTCAACCAAGTAATTTTAAATTTTCAGATTAGTTTTTTTAATGCTAAAAGTAGCTACCGATTGCTGAAAATAAACCATTATCAGTAATTACTTGATACTTTTGGCAGCTCTGCGGTTTTTGTAAGTCACTGCATAAATAAAGGGACTCACGGCTAGAATCATAGGTGGGGTGTAGGTTTGAATCAATCAAAGTAGCCCCCTTGCCAAAGAATCCGGGCCAGTAAACACTCTCACTTACCATCCCTAATTTTTTATAGGTGAGTAAGGTAGGTTTTGGAAAAGCTAAAATTATTACAGCAACGACAGCGAGTGATATAAACAGTCCTTTTTTTTGCGTTGTTTTTTGGCTTATATCATTCTTTGCACTGGAATTTAACTCGCCAGGTGAAGGGCGCTGAGTAGAACGCTGAGGTTTTCTTTTTTGCGCTGTTTTTTTTCTTGCCGGTGCTTTACCTAGCAACGATTGTTTATTTGGGGTTTTAGACATAAAGCAAATCTGGCCTTTTTTCCGTAGGTCTCTATAATTAAATGAGTAAATTTATATACTAAGCTAATTATTATGATAACTTAAAGTTAGCTTATAGCCTACGAGGAATAAAGATGAATACGCAGCTATCAATTTTAATTGTAGATGACGTTAGCACAGTGCGTAGTTTTTTGAGCCAAACGCTCATGCACTTAGGGATAGATAACGTAAAGGAAGCATCTACTGCCTCACAATGTATTAGTGAGTGCCAAGCTGCAAATTATAATATCATTTTTTTAGACATTGAATTGCCAGACGGTGATGGTAAAGATTTGATTGCACAAATCAATGAATTAAGCCCAGAGACAAATGTGGTTATGGTATCTGCACATTCAGGTATTGAGAATGTTAAGGATGCAATTGATAAAGGCGCTAAAGGGTTTGTAGTAAAGCCATTTACACCTAAAAAAATAGCGGCAATGCTTAAGAAGTTTTATCCAGATTTAGAAAATGTCTAATAAAGTAAGTACATTTAAAATTTAAACAAAAAAAACCGGCAAAAGCCGGTTTTTTATATTCTATCAAAAACAAATTATAGAGCTTTAATCTTAGCTGCTATACGGCTCTTATGACGAGCTGCTTTGTTTTTGTGAATTAGACCCTTAGTTGCGTAACGGTCTAGGATAGGTGTAGCAACAGAAAAAGCTTGCTGTGCAGCTTCTTTATCGCCCGCTTCAATAGCAACAATTACTTTTTTGAAGTAAGTGCGCATCATTGAACGACGGCTTGCGTTGTGCTGACGGTTTTTTTCGCTTGTGATAGCGCGTTTTTTTGCAGACTTGATGTTAGCCAAGGTTTGCTCCTAACAATCTTAAAATAAAGCTTAAATTAAAGGCCGTGGAATATGCCTGTTTCTATCATGAATGTCAATTTAAATTTAACAATCCAAGAAAAACTGCACCATATAACGAGCATCAATTTGCCGCTTTAGCAGTTAATACCGACATTGTAACAAAGCACAGACCCCCAGCCTAGTGCTTTAAAGCGATTTATAAAAAAGACTGTGGCATAATCGCCTATCTTGAGGATTTTTGAGTAGGTTTAAGGTGTCAAAAGGTTTATTTCGCTCCGGTATGATTGTTAGTTGTATGACTATGATATCGCGTATTTTAGGGCTCGTTCGAGATGCAGTCGTTGCCAATTTATTAGGCGCAAGTGCGGCGGCTGATGTTTTTTTATTTGCTAACCGTATTCCTAATTTTTTACGTCGTTTATTTGCAGAAGGTGCCTTCGCACAAGCATTTGTACCCGTGCTGAGTGAAATTAAAGAACAGCAAGGCGACGACAAGGTCAGACTTTTTGTTGCACAAGCAGCAGGCACATTAGGAACCATTTTACTGATTGTCACTATTATAGGTGTTGTTGCTTCACCCGTTATTGCAGCATTGTTTGGCACCGGTTGGTTTATAGATTGGTGGCAGGGCGGACCCAATGCCGAAAAGTTTGAACTTGCAAGTTCATTACTTAAATTTACATTCCCTTATTTGTTTTTTGTAAGCTTAGTTGCGCTTAGTGGTGCGGTAATGAACGTATATAACCGTTTTGCTGTTGCTGCATTTACACCTGTTTTACTCAATGTCTCTATTATTACGTGTGCAATTTTTTTACATGATAAATTTAGTGTCGGGGCTTATTCTCTCGCAATTGGCGTATTTATTGGTGGCGTTGTGCAGTTATTGTTTCAACTCCCATTTTTATACCGTGCAAAAATGTTGGCGCGTCCACGCTGGGCATGGCAAGACGAAAACGTAAAAAAAGTACGTAAACTTATGCTTCCTGCTTTGTTTGGTGTATCTATTAGCCAAATTAATTTGTTGCTTGATACCATGATTGCTTCATTACTGATGACAGGCTCGATTGCATGGCTTTATTATTCAGACCGTTTAATTGAATTTCCGTTGGGCTTATTTGGTATTGGTATTGCGACAGTTATTTTACCGGCGCTCTCTAGGTTACATAGCAGTAAAAAAAGTAGTGACTTTCAGCATACCCTCGACTGGGGGGTGCGTTTTGTTATATTTTTAGGCCTACCAGCAATGATAGGTCTAATGATCATCAGCCCGCTTATTATCACCGTATTGTTCGACCACGGTGCGTTTAAAGAAGACAGTGTTGATCATGTTAAAGCAGTTAGTTTAGGCGTAGTCGCATATTCAGTAGGGCTTGTAAGCTTTATGCTGATTAAAGTACTTGCTCCTGGCTTTTATGCTCGTCAAGACACAAAAACGCCGGTGCGTATTGGTATTATTACCTTAGTGTTGAATATGGTATTTAATATTATGCTGGCTCCTTTTATTGGTTATTTAGGATTAGCACTCGCTACTTCGCTATCGGCTAGTTGTAATGCATTTTTGCTGTATAGGCAGCTTAAAAAAGAAAATGTGTATCAGTTTTCATCAATGAGTATGCGCTTTACACTTAAATGTGTTGTTGCAAGTATGGTTATGGGAGCTGTTACATGGTTTGTGAGCAGTTACTATTACTGGGCTACATGGGCTTTTACACAGCAGGTAGTCTTATTAATAGCACTCGTGGCTTTGGCAGGTATTAGTTACTTTGCAATGCTATTTTTGATGGGCGTTAGACTAAATACGATAAAAAGTGTAGCAATTACTGAATCAAACTAAAAAAAAGATTATAATCGGCAACTCTGCGGCTTTAATTAATTTTTAGTCGTAATTAATAGCTCGCTAAACAAGGCATTAGGTGGCATGGAGTTAATTAGAGGTATACACAATATTCGCCCACACCACTTTGGTTGTGTGTTAACTATTGGTAATTTTGACGGTGTTCATTTAGGCCACGCAGAAGTACTAAAAGGCTTACTTACTGATGCTAAAGCGCATAGTTTGTCTAGCACTGTAATGCTATTTGAACCCCAGCCACAAGAATTTTTTGCTAAAAACAATGCCCCAGCACGGCTAACGCGCTTACGAGATAAGCTACGTTTGCTTAGTGATTTAGGTATTGAGCGAGTTATTTGCATTAGCTTTAATCAGCAATTTGCAAACATGCATGCTGAGCAATTTGTTAATGATATTTTGATTAAAAAGTTAGGTGTTAAAGCTCTCACTGTTGGCGATGATTTTAAGTTTGGAAAGCAGCGCCAAGGTAACTTTGACTTACTTGCTAGCATGGGCAAGCAAGCGGGCATGGACGTAAAAAGCACCGCGAGTTTTCGTCAATTAAATGCTAGAGTAAGCAGTACTTTAATACGAGATGCTTTGGCATCTGGTGACTTAGCAAGTGCTAAAATAATGCTTGGTCACGATTATGCTATTTCTGGGCGTGTTATACACGGCTGGAAAAGAGGACGTGAACTCGGTTTTAGAACGGCAAATATTGCCCTAAAACGCCAAGTGTGTCCTGTCAACGGGGTGTTTGCAGTGCAAGCAACGATTGCAGGAAAACAGATTTTTGGAGTTGCAAATGTAGGCAATAAGCCGACATTTAATGGAACTCGTGCATTATTAGAAGTTCATCTTTTTGATTTTGCACAGGATATTTACGGACAATTTATGCATGTGGAGTTAATAAAAAAACTTCGCAATGAAAAAAAATTCGAGACATTAACACAATTAACGGCGCAAATAGCAACTGATGTTGCTGCCGCTAAGCAGTGTTTTGGTTTAAATCAGGTAGCCGATAGAGACGGAATGTAGGATAAATGAGCGACTATAAACATACTTTGAACTTACCGGAAACACCGTTTCCAATGCGTGGCAATTTGGCACAACGTGAACCAAAAATGCTTAAAGCATGGTATGAAGACGACCTGTACGGTCAAATTCGCAGCGCTAAGAAAGGTAAAAAGACCTTTATTTTGCATGACGGCCCTCCGTATGCAAATGGCGACATCCATTTAGGCCACTCAGTTAATAAAATATTAAAAGACATTATTGTTAAGTCTAAAACATTATCTGACTTTGATTCACCATTAGTCCCAGGTTGGGATTGTCATGGTTTACCAATCGAGTTAATGGTTGAGAAAAAAGTAGGCAAGCCGGGCGTAAAAGTAACCGCGAGCGAGTTTCGTGAAAAATGCCGTGCATACGCTAAAAAACAAGTAGAAGGTCAAAAAGTTGATTTTAAACGTTTAGGCGTATTTGCAGATTGGGATAAGCCTTACTTAACAATGAACTTTGACTTTGAAGCGAATGCAATTCGTGTACTTGGTCGTATTATTGAAAAAGGTCATTTGCATAAAGGTGCTAAGCCTGTGCATTGGTGTACAGATTGTGGTTCTGCATTAGCAGAAGCTGAAGTTGAGTACCAAGATAAGCAATCACCAGCGATTGATGTACGTTTTACATTTGTTGATCAAGATGCTGTTGTAAGTGCATTTGATTTGGCTGATGGTCATAAAGGTGAAGGCAGTGTTGGTACTGTTATTTGGACAACAACACCGTGGACGCTTCCAGCAAACCGCGCGGTAGCTGTGCATGCCGATTTAGAATATGCATTGGTGCAGGTTGAAGATGAAGGTGTACAACAACGTCTAATTTTAGGCTCTGAGCTTGTTAAAGATGCAATGGACCGCTTTGGTTTTAATCACTTCCACGTATTAGGTTATGTAAAAGGTGCTGCACTTGAAAACTTACAAGTAGCCCATCCTTTTTATGATTTTAATGTACCAGTGATTGTTGCAGAACACGTAACGACTGACTCAGGTACCGGTGTTGTACATACAGCACCAGGGCATGGTCAAGAAGATTTCGTGGCTGGTTTAAATTACAACCTTGAAGTAGCTAACCCTGTTGGCGCTAATGGCGTTTATTTACCAGATACTGAACTTTTTGCAGGTCAGCATGTATTTAAAGCAAATGCGAGCGTAATTGAAGTATTAAAAGAGCACGGTGCATTAATGCATCATCATGCTATAACTCATAGTTACCCACATTGTTGGCGCCATAAAACACCGATTATTTTCCGTGCTACACCACAATGGTTTGTAAGTATGGATCAGGCTAACTTGCGTGAAGATTCTTTAAAAGAAATTAAAAACACGCAGTGGTTGCCAGAGTGGGGCGAAAGCCGTATTTCGAACATGGTTGAAAGCCGCCCAGATTGGTGTATATCTCGCCAACGTACTTGGGGTGTGCCAATTGCATTGTTTGCAGATAAAGATACCGGTGCACTTCATCCAAATACTCAAGAACTCATTGAGCAAGCTGCACAGTTAGTTGAAAAATCTGGTATTCAGGCATGGTACGATTTAGACCCTGCTACATTACTTGGTGAAGAAGATGCCAAGCAATACATGAAAGTGCAAGATACGCTAGATGTATGGTTTGACTCAGGTGTTTCACACGCATGTGTTGTAGACGCACGTGAAGACCTAGTTGGTCCAGCTGATTTATACCTTGAAGGTTCTGATCAACACCGTGGTTGGTTTATGTCATCAATGATGACATCAGTGGCTATTAATGGTCATGCGCCATACCGCCAAGTATTGACTCATGGTTTTACCGTTGATGAAAACGGTCGCAAAATGTCTAAGTCGCTAGGCAATGTTATTTCTCCACAAAATGTGATGAATAAACTAGGTGCCGACATTCTTCGTTTATGGGTTGCCTCTACCGATTACACGGCAGAAATGACTGTGTCGGATGAAATATTTAAACGCTCTGCCGATCGCTACCGCCGTATTCGTAACACTAGCCGTTACTTGCTTGCTAACCTAAATGGCTTTGATCCAAAAACAGATCAAGTTGCTGTTGATGATATGGTTGAGCTTGATAAGTGGATTGTTGGTCGTGCTGCTCAGTTGCAAGACGAAATTTTAGCCGCATACGATAGCTACCAAATGCTATTAGTAACGCAAAAGCTAATGAACTTCTGTACGGGTGAGCTTGGTTCGTTCTATTTAGACGTCATTAAAGATCGTCAGTACACAGCTAAGAGTGACAGCCATGCACGTCGTTCTTGTCAAACAGCGCTTTATCATATTGCAGAAGCAATGACGCGTTGGATGGCACCTATTATGAGCTTCACCGCACAAGAAATTTGGGAAGCTTTACCGGGTGAGCGTAGTGACTACGTATTTACATCTGTTTGGTATGATGGCTTACAAGCGCCAACAAATAGCCAATTTAGTAACGATGATTGGTTAGAAATTCTAACAGTACGCGACGAAGTAAACCGCTTATTAGAAGCTGCACGTAAAGAAGAAGTCATTGGTGCAACGCTTCAAGCAACGGTTAATTTATTTACTGGTAAAGAGCTTGCCGCTAAATTAAATGCGCTTGGTGATGAACTGCGTTTTGTATTATTAACATCGGCCGTAAATGTTTCTGAAGTTGATAGTCAGCCAGCTGATACACAAACTACCGAAATTGAAGGTTTATTCATTAGTGTTGCTGCAACAGATGCTGCGAAATGTGAGCGTTGTTGGCATTACAGTGAAGATGTAGGTGTTAACCCTGCTCATCCTGAAATTTGTGGTCGTTGTGTAAGTAATGTTGACGGCGAAGGCGAAAAGCGTCAATTCGCTTAGGAGTTATTCTTAGTGAGCAAACTAGCCCAAAAAAGTGGTTTAGTGTGGCTTTGGTTGAGTCTATTACTACTAGTAATAGACTTTGCCAGTAAAACACTTGTTGTAGGGACTATGGCTTATCAAGAGTCGATAAACTTACTCCCTGTTTTTAGTATTACTTATGTGCATAACTATGGTGCTGCTTATAGCTTTTTAAGTGAAGCGGGTGGTTGGCAGCGTTGGTTTTTAAGTGCGATTGCCATTGCTATTAGTGCTTTACTTGTGTGGTGGCTAAAACGCTTACCTGCAACAAACAAAGTACTATGCGGTGCTTATGCACTGGTACTTGCAGGCGCTATTGGTAATTTATACGATCGTATTGCGTATGGTTATGTAATCGACTTTATTCACGTATTTTATAAAGACTCACATTTTCCTGTATTCAATATTGCTGATTGCGCTATTTGTATTGGCGCAGCATTATTGTTATTTGATGCCTTTACCGGCGAGAGTCCGAAGGAGCATAAAGCATGAGCCAAGCTGTAATTGGTGAAAACTCGCAAGTTATTTTCCATTTTTCTATTAAATTAGAAGATGGCTCTGCCGCCGATTCTACCAAGGTGCACAACAAACCTGCTAAATTAACAATGGGCGATGGCAGCTTAACGGCAAACTTCGAAAAGTGTTTATTAGGTTTAACTGCAGGCGAAAGTAAAACGTTTGAATTAGAACCTGAAGATGCGTTTGGTCAGCCAAATCCAGATAATATTTACTACGTTGACCGTAGTAAATTTGGCCCAGAAACACCAGCTAAGGTAGGTGCAATTATTGCGTTTACTCAACCAGACGGTACTGAGCTTCCTGGATTAGTTCGCGAAGTGCAAGGTGAGTCGGTAACGATTGATTTTAATCACCCTTTATCTGGCCAACGTTTAACGTTTGAAGTTGATATTATTGAGGTGGAAGGTTAATGGAAATATTACTAGCTAATCCACGCGGCTTTTGCGCTGGTGTTGACCGTGCTATTAGTATTGTTGAGCGCGCCCTAGATATTTTTGAAAAGCCAATTTATGTGCGCCACGAAGTAGTACATAACCGTTATGTGGTTGATGGATTAAAAAGTCGTGGTGCGGTATTTGTTGAAGAGCTTGATCAAGTACCTGACGACAGCATTGTTATTTTTAGTGCACATGGTGTTTCGCAAGCGGTTCGCTCAGAGGCTAAACGTCGTGATTTAAAAGTATTTGATGCAACGTGTCCGCTTGTAACTAAAGTACATATGGAAGTTACACGTGCGAGTCGCAAAGGTATTGAGTGTATTTTAATTGGACACCATGGCCACCCTGAAGTAGAGGGAACAATGGGACAATATGATAACTCAGCCGGTGGCATTTATCTTGTTGAAACCGTTGATGATGTTGTTGCGCTTAATGTAAAAAATGCTGAAAATCTTTTTTATTGCAGCCAAACAACACTCTCAGTTGATGACACAGCAGATGTTATTGATGCACTACGCAATAAATTCCCATCAATTGACGGACCTCGTAAAGATGACATTTGTTATGCAACGCAAAATCGTCAAGACGCTGTTCGTGACTTAGCTGATAAAGTTGATGTGCTATTAGTTGTTGGCGCTAAAAATAGCTCTAACTCTAATCGCTTACGTGAACTTGCAGATAAAATGGGCACAGTTGCTTATTTAATTGATGACGCAACTGATGTACAAGAGCAGTGGGTTTCAGGCTCTAAATCAGTTGGCGTAACTGCGGGTGCATCTGCGCCAGAAGTACTTGTACAACAAGTAATAAGCCGATTAAAAGAGCTAGGTGGCACACAGGTTGTTGAGAACCCAGGTGAAGTAGAAAATATAGTATTTGCTGTTCCTGTAGAGCTACGTTAATTTAAATATATTAAACATTTAGATTAAAGGAGAGTCGTTATGAGCAAGTCACTTCAAAATGATGGTTTGCTTTTTTCGGCTCTTTTTAATGAGCGAGGCGTATTAGCCACGCTTATTGTTTCTCAAGTTATTGCTATTGTTTTAGCTTTTGCACCTAATGTAGAAGGAGATATTTGGCTACGACTTGGGATCATTAGTTTGTTTATGCATTTAATTGTTTTAGTCGGTACCTCTTCTTTATACTTCTGTAGATTTTTCTTACAAAAACGTACTCAAACTTTTCAATTAAGTTTATTTTTTGCCTTTTTTTATTATCTACCTGTATTTTTAGTATTTTATTTTCTCATTTTGCTTTTGATATAGATGATACAAATAACCTAATTTATTTCACACTTCGCAATTGCATTATAGTGGCTTTACTGGCGGCTTTATTCGTCCAGTTTTTATTAATTCATTTTGAAAAAGAGCAGCAAACTAAAGCACTTTCTCGTGCAGAGCTTGATGCCCTACAAGCTAGAATACGTCCTCATTTTTTATATAATAGTTTAAACACTGCTGCAGAGCTTACTCATCATGATGCCGATGCGGCAGAACAGGCTATTTTAGCATTAGCCGCCTTATCACAGGCTGCAATGCACTCGGGGAAGAATGTATCTCTTGAAGATGAAATAACGTTGAGTAAGCAATATATCGCACTTGAAACGTGGCGTTTTGGTAATCGCTTAAGAGTTGATTGGCAAATACCTAATGAACTACCCGCATTGAGCATTCCTTGCTTAACCCTGCAGCCATTAATTGAAAATGCGGTATGCCACGGCGTTGAAACAAGTGAGCATGGTGCAGAAATAAAAGTAGAGCTACATATCACTACCGGCTATATAACCATGATTGTTTCTAACCCTATAACAATTTCTAATGCTCAAACTAGGCCTAATAACGGAATGGCGCTTGAAAATATTCGCCAGCGATTAAATATTTATTATAAAAATAAAGCGCAGCTAACAATTACTAATAAAAATGATGTGTTTAGGGTCAAGGTCGTTATCCCTAAGCTAATTGAGGGCAGTGTATGAATGTACTCATTGTTGATGATGAACCTCTTGCGAGATCTCGCTTAATCCGTTTGTTAACACATGATAAAAGCATAGTTGTACAAGGTGAGGCAAGTAATGGTAAGGAAGCTCTAGTACTTGCTAAAAAGCAAACGCCAGATTTGATTTTTTTAGATGTTGATATGCCTGGTATGAATGGTTTACAAGTTGCTAATGAGCTCAATAGTTTAACTCTACCTCCTGCTATTGTTTTTATAACTGCCCACCCTGAGCATGCCTTCGATGCTTTACAATTAAGCGCTGCAGGTTATTTAGTTAAACCTATTTCAGAGCAATCACTGCAGAAGGTTCTTAAGCAAGTTGGGCGTTTAAATAAAGTACATATTCAAAAACAACAAAATGTAAAAATCTCTTATCAGCTAGCTGGTACTCTACGTAGTGTTGATATAAATGATGTTTTGTACTTTAGTGCCGAAGAAAAGTATACCAAAATGATATTCTCAGGTGGAGAGGCTTTACTGGAGCAAAGCCTAAAGCAATTAGAGCTGCAATATCCCGCATATGTTTTACGAATTCACCGCAATACATTGGTGCATAAACAAAAAGTAATAGCCTTGCATTCAAAAGGGAATGGCAATCATATGATTGAGCTACAAGGGGGCAGTGAGTTATTGCCAGTGAGCCGCCGCGAGCTTAAATTAGTTAAAAATACGCTTTAGACTTATTTCGCAATTAAGTTGCCTCTGACTTAAATGCATTTACGCTTAATTACTACTGTTTTGTTGAATGAGCCGATTTAATTAACCGTTTATCAACAAATATAACCGCTTGTCTTAGTCCTCATTGATTCCTCAAATAAATAGCATAAACTTATAATCAGATAATTTTTATTTGGTTCTACTATGCAGTCATCTCAAACAAAAGTGCAAAGAGGCTTCACTCTAATTGAAGTGTTAATTGCATTTATTATTCTTAGTTTTGGCCTTTTAGGCGCAGTTGCCCTGCAAGCAAAAGCAAAGCAAGCAAGCTTTGATTCTATGCAGCGTGCTGCTGCAGTTGCACTTGGTAATGATATTGTGCAGCGTATCCGTGCTAACGATACCCCTCAAATAGCGGGACTGTACACACAAACATTTGATAGTGAAACTGCAACGACAACCTCGCAAACGTGCTTTACAAATACTTGTAGCGCAGCGCAAGTTGCGGCCTTAGATCTTGAACAGTGGAAAAGAGCTATAAGAGCTCGAGAAAATACGGGATCTTTAGATGGTGCTACCGTATGTATTGCACCTACAGCAGTTGCTGGCTCGGGTGGTAAGGCATTTAATTTAGAAGTAATTGTTTCGTGGCAAGGTCGGCAAGAGTTTAATGCAAATGATGCTACTGGCGCAATAAAGTGTGGAACGGCTGACAAAAAGCGTCGCTTAGTTGTTTTGACTAGTTACATTTACCTTAGGAGCTAACATGAAGCAAAAAGGTTTTACACTTGTAGAAATGATGATTTCATTATTTATTGGTGGATTAATACTAGGTGGCGTTATGTTCACCTATATAGGTATGAAAGTAACCACTAAAGATACGATGACTATTGGTGAACTTCAAGAATCAGGGCGCCTTGCAATTAACATAATGCAACGTGATATTGAACAAATTGGCTTTTGGGGAACTTATTATGACGATTCGTTCACTGCAGTAAATACAGATACATTAGCAAACCCTGGAACAGACTGCTTTGAAGGGTTAAATAATGGGAGTTTTCCTGATTTTGCTACAGCTAGTAATTTTAGAACTATTTACGCAAAGGTTGCTGGAGAATCAAAAGAGCTTAACTGCCTAAATAATCCAATTAAAAGCACTGACATTATTCAATTAAAATTTTTACAAGGCAAGAGCTTAACAGTTAATACAGTAACTAATGAGACTCAGGCTGATGAAAACTACTTTGTAGCTGAGCAAGAGAAAGCTCAATTTTTCCGTGGAACGGTTAACGCTGCGACTCTTAATGTTAATGCAACCGTTTGGCCTTACAGCCATCATGTTTATTATCTATCAGAACAAACTTATAAAGTTAATAATAAAAATTTAACTGTACCTGCATTAATGAGAAAGCGCCTGGTTGGTGGAAGCATCAACACAGAAACTATTATGGAAGGTGTTGAGAACATGCGGTTTGTTTTTGGTCTTGATACTAACAGTGATAATCGTGTAGATACCTACCGAAGTATTCAAGATATGAAGTATACAGATTGGGAAAATCGTAAAGGTATTTTAACTGTTCAGGTTTTTTTATTAATACGCGCATTACAGCCAGACCCAGGAGTTAAAATTAAAAACCAAACTTATACGTTAGGTGAGGATGAAGATAAGCGTGTATTAACATTTACCGATAATTTCAGACGTACTGTGTTTACTACTACTATTCGATTAAATAATGTTGGATCAAATTTATGGCGTATTTAAAACAATCACGAAAAAAACAGCAAGGTGTAGTTCTAATTACAGCTTTAATAATGGTTATTGCAGTGACCGGTATTGCTGTAACACTTATGAGCAGTAGTAGTATTGATATTAAAATTACCAATGCAGCACAAGAGCGCGAAGTGGCCGAAAATGAACTCATTGGTGAAGTGCAGCGCATGATCTCTGATGAGGCAAATCAAGGCGCTAATAATCAGTTCTTCCTGACTCCCGATGAAGTAACTGCAATCGCGGATGGTGATGACAAAGGTATGGTGATTGCAAATCATGCAGATATGCAAAGCAAAATGACTAACCTGAACAAGGGGGCGTTAGATTTAGAATGTCCTCGACGCTTCAATTTTACAGCAGGTATATCGTGCAATATGTTACAGGTTGCCACAACAATAGAATATGGATCTAAAAGTAAACATGAACTAACTATTGTTACAGGTATAGCACAAGAAATGGCCAGCGTAAGCAAGGGGATTTAAGATGAAATTTAAATTAAACAAAGTGTTAGCCTCTTTGCTTGGCTTAACAATAAGTGTGTCGGTATTCGCTGAGGATATTGAGCTTTATGTAAATCATGATGTAGAGACAGACGAAAATCCAAGAGTGTTAATGATATTTGATACCTCTGGCAGTATGGCCTGGGATGTTGTAGATGGAGGCCAGTGTTATCGTCGATATCAAAATGGACAGTTTTATACATCAGATTGTTTTAAAAGTCAGACTTACTTTAGTTACACACAGCAATGTTACAAGTCTGTAAACGGATATGCACAAGCTGTTTGTGAAGATAGCCGCTTATTAGTAGCTAAAAACGCTGTTAGCCAACTTATTACCGATAATGATGATATTGATTTTGGTTTAATGAGATTTAGAGAAAGTTCAGGTGGCTATGTACTAGCAAGGCTTGGTGCTAACAAAAACACTTTACTTAATGAAGTTGACGATTTGCCTGCAAGTGGTGCAACTCCTTTAACTGAAACATTATGGGAGGCGTATAGGTATATTACTGGGCAAAGCCTTTATTATGGGTATGGTATTAACAGCAGAGATAAAGCAGCCGATGCTAATGGAACTTATAAGTCACCATTTAAAAAGGAATCAGGAGATCCTCTCAGGTGCGATAACTCAATTAATATTATTTTGATGACTGATGGAGACCCTACTAACGATGATGGTCGTGATGATCAGATTAAAAGTGTACATAATAATTTATTTAATGATTCAATCCCTTTTGTGAGCGGTGATTATTCTAATAGCTATTTAGTTGCTCTATCAAAAATAATACATGGAACAAATAATACAAAAGTAGATTTATACTCTGATACAAGTGATGTGCTAGATACTGGTAGAGTTTTTACCATTGGCTTTGGCACAGGAATGAGCGAGGGCGGTATCGACTTACTAGAGAAAGCTGCATCAGTTGGTGGAGGCCAGTACTTAGAGGCGCGAACTTCAGAAGCTTTATCTGAAGCATTAAAAAATACTATTTCAAGAATTAGAGAAGTAAATGATAGTTTTTCATCGCCTTCCGTTGCGAGTAATAATGTAGATCAAACTCGTAGCCGGGATGCTGTTTATTTTGCCATGTTTTACCCTGAAACCGGTGCCCGTTGGCGTGGAAACTTAAAAAAACTGAAAGTATCAGGGAATCAAATTGTTGATTCAAAAGGATTGTCGGCACTTGATGAGAATGGTTTAATTGACGAAAATGCAGAAACATTTTGGTTGCCAAGTGGGGAGCCAGCAGATGGTAACTTAGTTGCACAAGGTGGTGTGAACCTTCATTTAACGACATTAGATTCAGATAGCCGTAATTTATACACTGACAATCAGGGATCTATAGTAAATTTTAATACCTCAGTTGTGAGTGATATTCTCAATTTAGTCGGTAACAATCCGCTAAGCTTATCGAGTAATGATATCAAATGGGCAATGGGTATAGACGTTGATGATGAAGATGGCGATGGGTCTAGCGTTGACCAGCGCAAAGATATTTTTGGTGACCCTCTGCATTCTAAACCTGTTGCAATCGACTATGGTAATGATGATATTCGAGTTTTGATAGGAACTAATGCTGGCTTTTTACATATGTTTAAGGATTCAGATGATAGTGTAAGTGAAAGTTGGGCATTTATACCGTCTGCTTTATACAACATTATTGAACCTCTACGTGAAAATCAAGCCGATACGAAAGTATATGGTATGGATGGTCCTATTAGTATTTATTTTGATAATAAAAACTTAAATAGTGATGGTTTAAATGACGGTATTATTGATGCGAGTGGTGACGATAAAGTGTGGGCTTTTGCGGGGATGCGTCGCGGTGGTAAAAATTATTACGGACTTGATATAACAAACCCAAACATACCAAAAAAATTATGGGACGCACCAATAGAAGGCGGAAAAGGTGATTTTAAAGAGCTTGCGCAAACATGGTCAAAGCCACAAATAGCCTATATTAAAGCATTTGGTGATAAGCCTTTATTAATTTTTGGTGCTGGATACGATACAAATAAAGATGCAGCTATTCGTAGTGAGGATGATATAGGGCGAGGTATCTATATTGTTGAAGCTGAAACCGGTAAAAGGGTGTGGGCATTAACACCGGATATTAATGGCTTTAAAGGTAAGCATAGTATTGCTGCAGACATAACCACGCTTGACTCAGATTATGATGGATATATAGACCGAATTTATGCGGCAGATACCGGAGGTGATATTTGGCGTGTAGATATGCCAGGTAGTAACACTAGCGAGTTTAGCCATTATAAATTAGCTGAGCTTGGTAGTAATAAAGCAACTGAGGACCGACGCTTTTTCTATAAACCACTCGTAGCACGTACAATTTATAGTAAAGTAAGCGAGTCAACAGTTAATGGTAGTACCGTTATAACACGCTTAGATACACCGTATGATGCCATAGTTATCGGCAGTGGTAATCGCTCAAAACCAACCGGCACCAATGAAAAAGATCAATTGTTTATGATCAGAGATGAAAATACGGTTACTAAATCGTATAAAACGAATGCACCAGATACTATTGTGCCTGCTGATTTGATGCAAATGAATTCAGACCCATTTGGCAATGCTCTAGATGACGTTGATGATTTTGTTGACTTAGAAGTGGACTTGGCTAAATTTAATGGCTGGAGATATGAGTTAGGAACGGGTGAAAAGTCGCTAGCTGCTGCCACAGTTGTTGGAGGTGTTGCCTATTTTACAAGCTTCACACCTGCATCAGATACATCGACTGAAAATCAATGTTCGCTAAGTGGTGGTGGTGGTTCTTTATACGCTTTTCACTTACATTACGGTACTAAGGTGTATGACGACCTTAAATTTACAACCAGCTATGATGTACCAGATACACCTCAGTTATACTTTGGTGAAAGCCCTTCATGTGTAGATGGTAATGGCGATGGTAAATGTGATGACGACCCAACAGTTGACGTAATACAAGAAAGTCAGTTTTATTTAATTGGGCCTGGTATTAAAGGTGAAAATGCGGAAAATCCAATGAAACCTGTAGAAATAAAAGGTCCTGGTTTAACTGTTGTCGATGGTAAAGTTGTGTTGGTTAATGACAATGCAGTAGGGTTTGGCTTTAAAACCCAACAAACATATATCTATAAACGTGAAGAAAATGACGAAGTTAATAATTAAGGAAATTAGATGAAAAAACAACACGGGTTTACCTTAATTGAGCTGATGATAGCCGTTGCTATCGTCGGCATACTCGCTTCAATTGCGCTGCCTAACTATACTGAATATGTAAAGCGTGCTTCGCGCGCTGAAGCTGCTGCAGCATTGTTAGATGCTGCAAACAAGGAGGAGCAGTATTTTGTGGATAATAGGGAATATACAGGGACATTTACTGATTTAGGATTGCAAAGTAAAACCGAAAATGGCCATTTTGAGCTATCCATAAAGGTAGTTGATAGCAATACCTTCACTATTACAGCTAAGCCTATAGCCGGTGCTGTAAAGGGGGATAACGATTGTAAAGAGCTTACAATTACTGACACAGGCCTCAAAGGTGCAAAAGGAAGTAAAGGTAACTCTGATATTGATTATTGTTGGGGTCGATAGCCTAGATTACTTCTTCTGACACTTATCAGTTGATTTGATGCGAATTCTACCCGTTTGACTTACAGATAAAGCCAATCCTTCGAGATTGGCTTTATTGCTATTGGGGCAATATATAAAAGTCCCATTTTGAAAACCATTTAAAGAACCATCTGGACGAAATGTAATGGCGTTGCGCGGATACTCTAAAGTATCAGCATCATGGACATCCTCGAAAGTGCTTAAGAGTAACTCATCATCATCTAGAGTCGTTGATTTATCTTTATCGATAAATAGTGACATTTGACCATCCCACTCGTCCTTTGTACATTGACTGCCTTTTAGTGCGCAAAGCGTGACGTAAGTACCATTTTCAATTGCGTAAAGGCGGCCATAATTTATATTTCGATGTAGTAGATTCACATGGTTATCTAATCGGTTTTTAGCCAAGAAGTCTGGATAAAACCACATCGATAATTGACTGATTACACTGACAACAGCCATTGAAACCATTAATTCAAGAAGTGTCACTCCCTTGTTTTTTGATATTGATAATCTCATCCTTGAAGACCTGAGTTAATAAATGATTAACTCAGTCTAGTAAATGATACAAATATGACAAGATGAATTTGTATGTTTTTTAACCGCAAGTCTGAGCTGTATCACCGGTATAAAAAGAAGTACCAGATTGAGATACTGTTAAAGCTTTATTATTTTCACTGCCATTATTAGGACAAAATACAAAATCACCGGGGTTCGTTGTTATTCGACCACTGGTATTAAACCGTAATCTCCTATCATTACCAGTATATTTTATTTTGTCATTAAGGCTTATTTTTTCCATAACTCGTAGTAAAGAGTCTGTAGAGCTGTTGTATTGACCGCTATTATCACCATCAATGAATACAATGATAATTTTATTTCTGTCCCATCGATTACGACATTGCATTGTGTCATTTTGATTTTTTACTTCACCGTGCTGCGCGGCACATATAACGACTATTTCATCTGTACTTGCTGCTTGAGAGCGTGCATAGCTAATATTTCTTTTTAACTCCAACAAAAAATTCTCAGCTCTATTTTCTTCTAGCATATCGCTGCTATTCCAAATCGCAATAGATGCAATGATCCCAACGATAGCAACGGTTACCATGAGTTCTAAAAGAGTGAATCCGTTTTGTTTGTTTTTCATATTAATCTCATTTACTGCTAGTCATTTAAGTATAGCTATTTTTATACAATAAATTATACCATGATCGGTTGTTTTATCACCGTAATTCAATCGCTTTGTTTGCTATGAACATCATGATTGTCTAAAATCGAGGCAACTGGAGCTTTCAAAAGTAATTAATATGAAAAAAATAGAAGCAATTATCAAACCTTTTAAGTTAGACGATGTGCGTGAAGCGTTGTCGGATGTAGGTATTACAGGTATGACGGTAAGCGAAGTTAAAGGCTTTGGACGTCAAAAAGGTCACACTGAGTTATATCGTGGCGCAGAGTATATGGTTGATTTTTTACCTAAAGTAAAACTTGATATTGTATTGACTGATGAAGATGTAGACCGTGCAATTGAAGTTATTGTAAAAACGGCACAAACAGGAAAAATCGGTGACGGTAAAATATTTGTCACTGATGTTGAGCGTGTAATACGTATTCGTACTGCTGAGGAAGATGAAGAAGCGATTTAAGATTTTCTTCTACGCAGTAAAAAGGCGCTTACTAAGCGCCTTTTTGTTTATTTAGTTCTTTTATTTAGTCTTCGTGTTTGCTTTGCGTGCTCACTAAGCTCAGTTAAACCTAATTGGTCGTAACTTTTTTCCATCATTTCAAGCGCGGGATCCAAGTAACTGCTTTGTGAGTAGTGTTCAACAACAAACTTACCTCTATTAGCAGCAGCTAAATAAGCTTCACGCTCATAATAGTAAGTGGCTACTTTTAATTCATAACGTGCCATACGATTTAAAAGCCATACTAAACGACGCTTAGCTTCAGGCGCGTAATCACTTTTCGGAAAGCGTTTTACTAGTGTCGATAAATCGGTAAATGCAACACGTGTACGGTTAGCATCTCTATCAGCTCTATCTACACCAAAGTACTCTTGGAACGCATTTTTATCTGCTTTAATGTTTACTAAACCACGCATGTAATACATGTAATCTAGGTCTTTATGGTTTGGATTTAAGCGGATAAAGCGGTCAATGGTTGCAAGTGCTTGTTCAGTATTACCTGATTGGTAATGTGCATACACTAAGTCCATTTGTACTTGTTTAGAGAATGGGCCAAACGGGTAGCGAGAATCTATTGCACTCAAAAGTTCAATTGCGCGAGCATATAAACCAGAATCTAGTGTTTCTTTTGCGTCTTCATATAAAGCGTGTGCAGACTTATTCGGTACACGTTGAATGTCTTCTTGGTCTGGAGCAGACGAACAAGCGCCTAAACTAAGTACAGAAACTGAAAAAACAATGGCAAATGCACGTTTCCCTATTTTATTTATCATTTTATTTGTTACCTTCGATGTCTTCGGCTAGGCCAAGTCGGTAAAACCGAGTAAACTATGCGTATTATATTATGCTTTTATTAAAAGCGATTCTAACCCAGTCGAGCAAAGCTTGCACTGGTAAATTGGGTAAAGTTACTAATGTCAGAGCAAATTTCTCTTCAAGCCGACGTTCCAACCGAATTAGGTGGTAAACGTCTAGACCAAGTATTAGCACAATTGTTCCCTGATTATTCACGTTCTCGTATAAAAACGTGGATATTGGATGATAAAATCACCGTAGACGGTGAAATTTTCAACACTCCACGCGAAAAGCTACTAGGTGGTGAAGTTGTAAGTGTTGAAACAACAATTGAAGCACCACGCGAATACGAAGCACAAGATATCAAATTAAACATTGTTTATGAAGACGATGATATTTTGGTAATTAATAAACCAATGGGCCTAGTGGTTCACCCTGGTGCGGGTAATCCTAATGGAACAGTGCTAAACGCATTACTACATTACTACCCTGAAATAATTAACGTACCACGCGCGGGTATTGTGCATCGTTTAGATAAAGACACGACCGGTTTAATGGTTGTAGCTAAAACGATTCCAGCACAAACGCATTTAGTGACAGCGCTGCAAAAGCGTGAAAACTTTACGCGTGAATATGAAGCACTGTGTAATGGTACTATGACCGCAGGTGGTATGGTTGAAAAAGCAATTGGCCGCCATCCGACTCAGCGTACGCATATGGCAGTACATGAACTGGGTAAACCGGCAATTACACATTACCGTGTTGCTGAGAAATTCCGTGCTCATACTCGTTTACGTCTGCGCTTAGAAACAGGTCGTACTCACCAGATTCGTGTGCATATGGCACATTTAAATCACCCGCTAATTGGCGATCAATCTTATGGCGGCCGTCCGCGTCCACCTAAAGGTGCAACACCTGAGTTATTTGAGTTACTTCGTAGCTTTAGACGCCAAGCACTACATGCTGTAAAATTGAGTATTGCGCACCCAATCACGGGTGAAATGATGACATGGCAAGCACCTATCCCAGACGATATGGTTGCTATGACACTCGCATTACGTGAAGATACTAAAGCTAATCCTGATATCGATAGATAATGCACTTATTGTCAGCGACATGGCAAAACCTTCATAAAGTAGGAACGTTAAGTACTACTTGTGAAGGTGGGGTTTCAAAAATCCCATTTAAAAGTTTTAACTTGGGATTCCATGTTGGTGATAATCAAAATCATGTATCAAAAAATCGCTCATTATTAACAAATCTCCTACCTAAACCTGCCGTGTGGCTAAATCAAGTTCATAGCTCTAATGTTGTTATTGTTGATGAACATTTTGATTTTGATGAGTTACACGATGCTGATGCGCTTTATACTCAGTTATTAAATCAGCCTTTGGCTATAATGACTGCCGATTGTTTACCTATTTTATTAGTCAGTGATGATGAAAAAGAAGTTGCAGCTATACATGGCGGCTGGCGAGGGCTTGAGCAGGGAATTATTAAAAATACTTTGGAATGTTTTAGCTCAAAGTATGAAAATATAAATGCGTGGCTAGGGCCTGCAATTGGGCCAACTCGATTTGAGGTTGGGGCTGAAGTGTTTGAGTTATTTCAAAAAAGGTCCCCTTCATTTATTCACGCATTTACACCACAAGCTAATGGTAAATATCTTGCTGATATCTATGGTATTGCGCGTACTTTACTTACCCAGCAAGGCGTTAAAAATATTACGGGTGGCGACTACTGCACAGTCTCTCAAAGTGACTTATTTTTTTCTTATCGACGAGATGGACAAACTGGACGTATGGCTAGTTTGATCTGGCGCAAGTAATTCACATCTTTAATCATTATATTTCCCCCTACACCTTGAACAAACACCTAAACATACCCATTAATTAAGCAATTAGATTATTTAATAGGTAACACCATGCGTTTAGATAGATTTACAAGTAAATTTCAATCTGCGCTTTCTGATGCGCAATCGCTAGCCCTTGGTCGCGATCATCAATTTATTGAACCCGTACATTTAATGTATTCATTGCTAAAGCAAAGTGGCTCTAGTGTACGAGCATTATTTGCACAAACGGGTGTCAGCGCTGACGAACTCAACACCAAGCTTTCACAAGAAATAGAAAAATTATTTAAAGTAGAAGGTGTAGGTGGCGACGTCCAGCTATCAAACAATATGGCATCACTTATTAATCTATGTGATAAGTACGCGCAAAAACGCAAAGACAAATATATTTCAAGTGAATTATTTGTACTGGCGGCATGTGATGATAAAGGTCCACTTGGCGATATATTTAGGTCGTTAAATATTACCTCGACTAAAATTGAAACTGCAATTAAAGCGATTCGCGGCGGTCAAAAAGTTGATGACCCAAATGCCGAAGAAACACGTCAAGCGCTTGAAAAATTCACGATTGATCTAACCGAGCGAGCAGAGCAAGGTAAGCTTGACCCCGTTATTGGTCGCGATGACGAAATTCGCCGCACGATTCAGGTGCTACAACGCCGCACTAAAAATAACCCTGTATTAATCGGTGAACCAGGTGTTGGTAAAACAGCAATCGCTGAGGGGTTAGCACAGCGTATTATTAATGGTGAAGTACCTGAAGGATTAAAAAATAAACGCGTACTATCACTTGATTTAGGGGCGTTAGTTGCGGGTGCTAAATACCGTGGCGAATTTGAAGAACGTTTAAAATCAGTATTAAACGAATTGGCTAAAGAAGAAGGCCAAGTCATTTTATTTATTGATGAAATACATACTATTGTAGGTGCAGGAAAAAGTGACGGCGCCATGGATGCAGGCAATATGTTAAAGCCAGCATTAGCACGCGGCGAATTACACTGTGTTGGCGCAACCACGCTTGATGAATACCGTAAATATATAGAAAAAGACGCAGCTCTTGAGCGTCGATTCCAAAAGGTACTTATTGAAGAGCCATCTGTTGAAGATACCATTGCAATATTACGTGGCTTAAAAGAGCGATATGAGTTACATCATTCAGTAGAAATTACTGACCCCGCGATTGTTGCTGCGGCGCAGTTATCTCATCGTTACATTAGTGATCGTCAGTTACCCGATAAAGCGATTGATTTAATAGATGAAGCGGGTTCTTCAATTCGATTACAAATTGATTCAAAACCAGAGTCATTAGATAAACTCGAACGTCGTATTATTCAATTAAAACTTGAAGATAACGCACTAGCGAAAGAAAAAGACGAAGCAAGTCAAAAACGCCGAGCTGAAATGCAAGAGTTGATCACTGACCTTGATGGGCAATATCGTGAGCTAGACGAGATATGGAATGCTGAAAAAGCATCACTTCAAGGCACGCAAGTAATTAAAGCCGAGCTTGAACAAGCAAGATTAGATTTAGATGTAGCGCGAAGAGCAAGTGATTTACAGCGTATGTCAGAGCTGCAATATGGGCGAATTCCAGAACTTGAACGAAAACTTGATTTAGCCTCACAAGCCGAAATGCAAGAAATGACCCTGCTTAAAAACCAAGTAGGTGAGGATGAAATTGCTGAAATACTGTCTCGCTGGACAGGAATTCCTGTTGCAAGAATGCTACAAGGTGAGCGTGAAAAGCTGCTGCAAATGGAAGATAAGTTACACAGTAAAGTAATAGGGCAAGATGAAGCGGTTGTTGCTGTTTCTAACGCAATACGACGCTCACGTGCCGGGCTTGCAGATCCTAATCGTCCTATTGGTTCTTTCTTATTTTTAGGTCCAACTGGTGTGGGTAAAACCGAGCTGACAAAAGCACTGGCTGGTTTTATGTTTGATACCGAAGATGCCATGGTGCGTATCGACATGTCTGAGTTTATGGAAAAACATTCAGTTGCACGTCTAGTAGGGGCTCCTCCAGGTTACGTGGGTTACGAAGAGGGCGGTTATTTAACAGAAGCTGTTCGTCGTAAACCTTACTCAGTGATATTGCTTGATGAAATAGAAAAGGCACATCCGGATGTGTTTAATATTTTACTGCAAGTATTAGATGATGGCCGATTAACTGACGGGCAGGGTAGAACCGTTGATTTTAAAAATACTGTTATTATCATGACCTCAAATTTAGGCTCAGATATTATCCAAGAGCAAGCGGGTAATAATGACTATACGACCCTTAAAGCTAAAGTAATGGAAGTATTAATTAATGAGTTTAGGCCTGAATTTATTAACCGTATCGACGAGACTGTCGTGTTCCACCCGTTAGCAAATGAGCATATAAAAGAAATAGCTGATATTCAGTTAATGAAATTACGTGAGCGTTTAACTGAGATGGGATATCTGCTTGAAATAAGCGATGCTGCTCTTGAGCGAATTGCAGAAAGTGGGTTTGATCCTGTGTACGGTGCACGTCCGCTTAAGCGTGCTATTCAACAAACGATTGAAAACCCGCTGGCACAAAAGTTACTCAATGGAGACTACTTACCAGGTTGCGTGATCGTTATTGATGCAAATGACGACTCTCTGGTATTTTCCAAGCGTTAATTGTAAATAATTAAACTCAAAAGCCGCTAAAATAGCGGCTTTTTTATGTTTGTTAAACTTTAAAAGTTAGTAATAAATCGTTCACCCTACGTGAACCTTCAACAAGTTCAGCTGCTCCTTTTGCCACATTAAAGCTTAAGCTTAAGTTGTTATCTCCAAAGTCTTTAATTTGCGAAACATTATTACTAATGTCATTACTAACCATTTGTTGCTCTTCTGCAGCAGATGATATTTGTATTGCTAAATGAGATATTTCACTGATTTGGATAAAAATCCCCTCTAATTCAACTTGAGTTTTATCGGTTGTCAGCACACAATTATCGGCTTGTGCTTTAGTGCTTTGCATTACTTTAGACCAGCTAAATAAAGTATCTTGTATTTCTTTAATAGAACTGTGGATTTGTGTTGTAGCATTTTGAGTACGTGACGAAAGGGTCCTTACCTCGTCGGCTACTACAGCAAAGCCTCGACCATGCTCTCCCGCTCTAGCTGCTTCAATCGCTGCATTAAGGGCAAGTAAGTTAGTTTGATCGGCAATTCCTTCTATTTCACTCATTACTTTACCAATCTTATCTGCTTCAGAGGCTAAGCTGGTGGCTGTGGTTGCAGCCTTTTCTACTTGAAAAGCTAAATCAGATACCATTTTACTATTATCTGCAATATGGTCTTTTATTTCAGAGCAACTTTGATGGGTATTATTCACTTTATCAGCTGTTTGAGCAGTATTTACTGATATTTCACCAATGGTAGAACTCATTTGAGTCATCGCTGATGCAATTTGTTCTAAACGCTCACCTTGCGAAGAAATGCCTTTTTCAGTAAGTGCTGATTGTTTATCTAGATCAGTCGCAATGCCATTAAAGCTTAATGTAGAGTCTTTCATACGGCCAAGAACTGTGCGCAATTTTGCGTTTAGCATTTGCTCTCTATAATCACTTACGCTATGCGGTGTGTGGCCGCTGTAAATATAGCGAGATATTGAATCGGCTTTTGCTTTTTGTTCGCGTAATATTTTAGGGGTAACAATCAGTTCGTCATAATTTAGCGCAATAGCTAAGGCGCACATCAATAGGCTAATTACAGCTAAAGAGATTGATCCCGTAACAGCAATAAAAATCAGCCAAAGTAATAGGCATATAAAAGTAATGCCTTGTCTTATTGTGGTGTGTTCTCGTAGTTTAAATGATGACTTATTGGCATTTATTTTGTTGTAAAGAGCGTGTGCACGTTGCTTAAGTTGAGAGCTTGCTTTAGTTCTTACTGATTGATAACCAACAAGTCGGCTATGCTCAAAAATAGGGGTTACAAAGGCATCTACCCAATAATAACGGCCATCTTTACAACGGTTTTTAACCATACCGCGCCACGAGTGTTCTTGTTTTAATGTTGCCCACATTTCTTTAAAGGCCGCTTTTGGCATATCAGGGTGACGAACAATATTATGATGCTGACCGATAAGCTCTTGTGCGCTATAACCTGCTACAGAGCAAAACTCTTGATTGACGTATGTTATTACACCTTTGAGGTCGGTAGTAGAAACAAGCTCTTGTGACTCATCAAAGTATACTTCTTCATTTTTTAAGCTTTTATCATTGTGCATTATGTTTATTATCATCCTTTATTGTTGCTGTCATTATATTGGTTACACACTACAAAGCAAAAAATAGCGTCTTTCCTTTTATGCTCATAAGGCAAATAATTGTTTTTATTGATCTAGATCAAATTTAAATATCGAGTAGCTAAGTTGAACTCATTTTAAATAAGTTCCGGTCTATTATTTTAGGCTTATATTTTGCGTATTTAATTTATACTTAAATACGCATTTAAAGCATTTGTATAATGCCCAGAGCAATGGCAATATTACGACTTAATATAATGATGTTGGTCATATTGAGCGCATGTATAGAGTGGGTAAATAATTATTAACTTAGAAAAATTATATTGTTCTAGCAATTTATACCAGTTGCATTAAATAAGTGATCAATTATAGCGCTAAGAAAATAGCACAATAACAAGGCGAAAATTATGACATATATTTGTTCTATATGAATAATTTTTAACGCAGTGAGTGCGCTATTTAATGCGATAGAATGATCATATTTTCAATAAAATTGGTATTAATCTTGAGTCTAAGTAATTAGCCCCCATAACCTTATGATTAAGCCACGTGGCCCGAGGAAAGATTTTTTGACAACACATGATTTAGCTAACGCACTTGAAGCGTTATCAGTAAATGAGCACCAACATGCAGTTAAAGGCATTAAACGTGGCATAGAGCGAGAGTCGCTAAGAATACAAGATAATGGTGCAATATCACCTCAAGGTCACCCCAAAGGTGTGGGCAGTGCGTTAACTAACGGCCATATCACAACTGATTTTTCTGAGTCTTTACTTGAATTTATTACTCCAGTTAGTGAATCGTCAACGCAAACGCTTAAGCAATTAAAAGACCTTCAAAAGTTCACTCTAGAAAAAATGGGCGATGAACTACTTTGGCCCATTAGCATGCCGTGTTTTATTGAGCACCAAGACGATATAGTGCTAGCTCAGTTTGGTAGTTCAAATACTGGTCAAATGAAAACACTATACCGTGAAGGATTAAAAAATCGCTACGGTAGTATGATGCAAGCAATTGCAGGTGTTCACTTTAATATTTCATTCCCAGATACGCTTTGGCAGTCACTTCATTCTTTACAAAAAAGCAATGCAAGCCTTCAAGATTTTATTTCAGAAGGCTACTTATCCCTTATTCGTAACTTTAAACGCGAACTATGGCTAATAAGTTACATGTTTGGCGCATCGCCAGCATTGTGTAACTCATTTTTGCAAGGTCGAAAAACTGACTTACCATTTAAAAAACTAGGTAAAGGCACGCTTTACTTAGAAGTTGGTACAGCACTGCGTTTAGGTAATTTAGGTTATACAAATAGCGCTCAGTCGTCACTACGCGTAATGTATAACTCGTTAGATGAATATGTAGCGGGCCTTAAAAAAGCAATCAACACACCATCAGAAATTTATGGTGATCTTGATGACTATAAGAGTAAAAACCCTAAGCAGTTAAATAAAAATATTCTGCAGATTGAAAACGAATTTTACTCGCCAATTCGTCCTAAGCGCAATGCGAAAAGTGGCGAAACGCCAACGGATGCATTGCTTCGAGCAGGCATTGAATACGTAGAAATTCGCGCATTAGACGTTAACCCGTTTAGCGAAGTTGGTATTGATATTGAGCAAATTCACTTTTTAGATGTGTTTTTAACGTATTGTTTATTAAAAGATTCAGCTCCAATGGATTGGAAAGAACAAGCACGTAGTACTGAAAATCTCGACACAGTAGTAAACCAAGGTCGAGAAGAAGGGCTAATGCTTAACTTTAATAACACACAGCGTAGCCTTCAGTCGTGGGGCGATGAAATATTTACCCAGCTTACAGATGTCGCTAAATGGATGGATAATGCTTATGGTGTTAACTATTACTCAGATACTATAAAGCGCATGGCAACGTGGATACATAATCCAGAGCTTACTTACTCTGGACGTTACGTGTCACAATTAAAAGAGTCTGGTTTAGACAACGGTCACTTTGCACTAGCATTGGCTAGTAAATATAAGCAAAGTCACGCAGATACTGACTACAGCGAGTTTTTAAAGCCTTGGCTGGAACAACAAGTTGTAGAGTCTAACGAAGCACAAGCTGCAATTGAGCAAGCAGATACCCAGTCATTTACCGCGTTTTTAGATGCGTATTTTGACGGTAAATAACCTTGGTATTTAGCAAAATTTAAGCAAAAAAAACGCAGCCTAAGTTGGCTGCGTAAATATATTCAGGGATGAATTAATGCTGTACTGCTGCATTCATTGAGTCAGACCCACACTTTATAAAAAAGTTCTGTGAGATCTTAGAAAAATGAAAAAAAATGCAATTATCCTATCTCTCGCCATTACTTTAGCCGGTTGTGCTACAGCACCTCCAAAGCAACCTAACGATTTATGTAAAATCTTTGAAGAAAAGCCAGATTGGTATTTCGACGCAAAAGATGCACAAGAAAAATGGGGTTCTCCCAAGCATGTACTCATGAGTATGATGTACCAAGAAAGCTCATTTAAGCATGATGCCGCTCCGCCTATGGAGTACTTCTTATGGATAATTCCTACCGGTCGCGCAAGTGATGCCTATGGTTACTCGCAAGCTAAAACACCAACATGGTCTGATTATATTCGTGAAACAGGCAACAACGGTGCTGATAGAGACGACTTTGACGATGCAATCGACTTTATGGCGTGGTTTGTTTATAAAACGCATAAAGTAAATAAAATATCTAAATGGGATGCTTACGCACAATACCTTAATTATCATGAAGGTTGGGGTGGGTATAAGCGTGGCACGTACAAAAAGAAAAAGTGGCTAATAGGTGTTGCGAACAAAGTTAAGCACAGAGCAAGCCGTTATGGTGCGCAATTAAAACACTGCGAAGAAGAGCTTGATAAAGGTTGGTTTGAACGTCTTATATTTGGCTAGATAGTTATTAATGGATATAAAAAAGGAGCCAATTGGCTCCTTTTTTATTTAGCGAGAACGCTTATTCGGCAGTATCTTCACTTGTTTTATCATATTTTCTTTAACTTCGAGTACTTCAATAGGATATCCCGCGATACGCAAACTAATATTTGCATCAGGAATATTCTCCAAGTATTCAACAATTAAACCACTCAAAGTTTTAGGTCCATCGAGCGGGAAATCCCAACCCATTTCTTTATTTAAATCGCGTACGTTAGCGCCGCCATCCACAATACATGAGCCATCAGTTTGTGTTTCTACTTCTTCGCTCGGCGTACGAGTTTGCGTAGTTGTGAAATCGCCAACAACTTCTTCTAAAATATCTTCTAGGGTCACTAGGCCTTGGATGTCGCCATACTCATCTACCACTAAGCCTATGCGCTCTTTAGATTGCTGAAACTTTAACAGCTGAGTATTTAGTGATGTTCCTTCAGGGATAAAGTAAATCTCACGTACAGCTCGTAGCAAAGAGGGTTTATCAAATTGCTCTTTTGTAAGTAGACGAAGCGCATCACGAGAGTGAATAAAACCTACTGCATCATCTATGTTATCGCGATACAACAACACGCGAGTGTGTTGTGCATGGGTAAGTTGGCGGCTAATTAGTTTCCAGTCGTCATTAATATCAATGGCCACAATTTCGTTTCGTGGGATCATAATATCTTCAACGGTTACTTGTTCTAAATCTAAAATTGAGGTCAACATACTTTGGTGACGAGCAGGAATAAGTGCGCCTGACTCATTGAGTACTGTTTTTAATTCTTCTTTACTCATGCTGTGTTCGTCGATTTGTGCGGCACTAATACCAAATAATCGCAATATTCCGTTGGTCATCCAGTTAATAACAACCACAAAAGGGAACATTATTTTAAGTAGCCCTTTTAAAATAATAGAGCTTGGAAAGGCAACTTTTTCAGGATAAAGAGCAGCAAGGGTTTTAGGGGTTACTTCAGCAAATATAAGCACGACTAAAGTTAACACACCTGTAGCTATTGCAATACCGAGGTCACCGTAAAGGCGAATACCTATAATGGTTGCAACTTGGGCTGCTGCAATATTAACAAGGTTATTACCGATTAAGATTAAACCGATGAGCCTATCTGGACGGCTAAGTAATTTACTGACTCGTTTAGCTGCACGATGATCCTCTTTAGCAAGGTGTCGCAGGCGTATACGATTGATTGACATAATTCCGGTTTCTGAACCAGAAAAATAAGCAGAAAAAAGCACCAAAAAACCTAAAATGATAAATAGGGTACTTGTCGATATGTCGTCCAACGATGGATCCTTTTCTTATAAATCAATGCGTATTAAGCTAGAGTGAGCAAGCAGAGTCAAGTTAAAACTTATTTAGTATCACTTCTTGTATGAAACGGCTGCCAAAATAAGCGAGTGTGAGGACAAATGCAGCGACCATGATTGTAATAACCACCGGTTTACCGCGCCAACCCTTTTTCATATGCCCGATAGCTACAACGGCAAAAATAGCCCACGCAACTAACGATAATATTGTTTTATGAATGAACTCTTTAGCGAACATTCCATCAAGAAATACAAACCCTGAAAGTAATGCAAATGTGAGTAATATAGTGCCTAAATTAAGAAGTTGGTAAAGCTGGCGCTCCACAACCATTAAAGGCGGAAGATGGCTATGCACAATTGCTAAATCTTTACGTTTTAAACGTTTATCAATAAAGTAAAACTGTACACCATATAAAGTGGCGATAATTAAAATACAGTAGGCTAACAAAGATAAAGAGATGTGCGTTACTAAACCCACCTCAATATTAATACTTTGCAATAAAATATGATGAGGTATAAATAAACTGGCAATGGTTAGTAAGGCACCAAAACCATAAACAACGGGCAACAATAAAGTTGCAGGGAATTTTAGCGAGACAGTCGTCACCGAGACCACAATCACCCAGCACGTCAAAAGAGCGACGTTTACGATACTTAAATCTTGACCGTCGGCTCTAAAAACAGAGTTAACTAACAGCAGCATGTGCGCCACTATAGCAACCGTGCTTAAAATAACGGTTACTTTTTGGCTTGGGCCTTGTTGATGAAACAGGCGTGAAAGCACGTGAGACGTTGCTAACACATAAAATAAACTGGCAATAATAGTTAAACTAATAATCAGCATTGTGCTTGGGCCACTTAATTTGAGACAAAATAATCCTTGTTGTTATATAGCCATTGTATTTTATAGCAAAGCAAATGCATAGACCTTAAAAAAAGAAACTCATCAAGGTGCACTTGAACACTATATTGTAAGACGCCATATACGGTATACTACTTTTAATTGAAACTTAATAAGTCAATCTAGGTTAATTGAAAAATCAAATTAATCGTAAAATTTAAATGGATTGATATAAACGTCTTATCGGAACCGTTACATGTTTGAGAACCTCCAAGAACGATTAGGTAAAACCTTAAAAAATATCAGTGGCCGTGGCCGTCTGACGGAAGACAACATAAAAGACACACTTCGCGAAGTGCGTATGGCATTTTTAGAAGCCGATGTGGCATTGCCTGTTGTTCGCGACTTTGTAAAACAAGTTAAAGAACGTGCAGTTGGGGTTGAAGTTACAAAAAGCTTAAGCCCAGGCCAAGTATTTATAAAAATAGTGCGTGAAGAACTAGAAAAAGCAATGGGCGAGGCTAATGAAGAGCTAAGTCTAAATGCGCAACCGCCAGCCGTTGTAATGGTAGCGGGTCTACAAGGTGCGGGTAAAACCACCAGTGTAGCTAAGCTTGCTAAGTTTTTAAAAGAGCGAAAAAAGAAATCAGTACTTGTAGTAAGTGCCGATGTTTATCGCCCTGCGGCGATTAAACAGCTAGAAACGCTTGCAGCAGAAGTTGATGTTGATTTCTTCCCAAGTGATATTTCGCAAAAGCCAGTTGATATTGCAACCGCTGCAATTTCTCATGCTAAAAAGAAATTTATAGATGTAGTACTTGTTGATACTGCAGGTCGTCTACATGTTGATAGCAACATGATGGATGAAATTAAAGATCTTCATAAAGCAATCAATCCAATTGAAACCTTGTTCGTTGTTGATGCAATGACAGGTCAAGATGCGGCGAATACAGCTAAAGCATTCGACGAAGCATTACCACTTACCGGTGTTATATTAACAAAAACCGATGGTGATGCGCGTGGTGGTGCTGCTTTATCTATTCGTCACATCACTGGCAAGCCTATTAAGTTTATGGGTGTGGGTGAGCGCACTGACGCACTTGAACCTTTCCACCCAGACCGTATAGCGTCGCGTATTTTAGGTATGGGTGACGTACTTTCATTAATCGAAGAAGTCGAGATGAAAGTAGATAAAGAGCAAGCTGCTAGAGTTGCTGAAAAAGTATTTAAAGGCGCAGGTTTTACTCTTGATGATTTTGCTGACCAATTAAAGCAAATGAAAAGCATGGGTGGCATGATGTCAATGCTTGATAAGCTCCCTGGTATGTCTAACTTACCAGATGCTGTTAAAGGTCAAATGGGTGATAAAACATTTATCCAAATGGAAGCTATTATTAGCTCTATGACTAAAAAAGAGCGTGCACGCCCAGAAATCATTAAAGGTTCGCGTAAAAAACGCATAGCAGCTGGCTCTGGTACACAAGTACAAGAGATTAATAAGTTGCTTAAGCAGTTTACGCAAATGCAAAAAATGATGAAAAAAATGAAAGGTAAAGGCGGCATGACTAAAATGATGCGCGGTATGAAAGGCATGTTACCACCTGGAATGATGGGCGGCGGCGGTCCTAAATTTTAAAAAGTACCATTAAGTTACTTTTTAAAATAATAGCGAATCATATTTAAAGGAGCAAATAGCTCCTTTTTTGTTGAATAAATTATGCATGTAATACACCTTTAACTCTTATTTGTCGTTGAGATCACGGTTTAACCTACTAAACTGCCTTTTTGGTTCACTTCTTACTTGCGTTATTGCCAAAAACTCGTACAATTCCCCAGCTCCCCATTCTGGGGAGTAAATCTTATTAATGAAAACAGTCAATCTTTATAGAGGACGGTATGGTAACTATTCGTTTGCAACGTGGTGGCGCTAAAAAACGCCCTTTCTATCAAATTGTGGTTGCGGATAGCCGTTTCTCGCGTGACGGTCGCTTCATCGAGAAAGTAGGCTTTTTTAACCCAATTGCTTCAGGTCAAGAAGAAAAAATTCGTTTAGATTTACCACGTGTTGAACACTGGGTAGGTCAGGGCGCATCTCTTTCAGATCGCGTAGCTAAGTTAGTAAAAGACGCTCGTAAAGCGGCTTAATAGGCGTAAGTGTAACCATGAGTCAAGAGAACACCTCATCAATAATTGTCGTAGGAAAGCTCGGTGCCCCATATGGTATAAAGGGCTGGCTTAAGGTACATTCATTTACTGATGATCCCGTAGGGATCTTCGATTTCAGCCCGTGGTTGATAGGGCAGCAAGGTAAATGGCAGTCCTTAGAAGTGGTCGACTGGCGTCGCCACAACAAAGGCTTTATCGCTAAATTTGCGCAGGTAAACGACCGAGACGAAGCAATGGCTTATACCCATGCTGAAATCTCAATGGATGCAGCGCATTTACCAGAACTCCCGCAAGGTGAGTTCTATTGGCGAGATCTCATTGGCATGTCTGTTGTAACCGATAAAGGTTATAGCTTAGGCATTGTTGATGACCTGATGGAGACAGGATCAAATGACGTACTGGTTGTTAAAGCAAACAGTAAAGACGCATTTGGTCAAGCTGAGCGTTTGATTCCTTTTTTAACTGATTCAGTTATTAAAGAAGTTAAATACGACGCAAGAGAAATTACCGTAGACTGGGATCCTGGTTTTTAATGACGCAAACTAGTTCATTATGGGTAGGGGTGATAAGCCTTTTTCCAGACATGTTTGACGCTATTACAGACCAAGGTGTTACCGGTCGCGCAGTAAAAAATGGCTTAATTGATTTTAACTGCTGGAATCCGCGAGACTACGCTTTAGATAAGCATAGAACCGTAGATGACCGTCCTTACGGGGGCGGACCTGGTATGTTAATGATGGTTGAGCCATTAAAAAAAGCGATTGCCGAAGCTAAAAAAGCAGCTGGTGATGGTGCTAAAGTAATTTATATGTCCCCGCAAGGGCGCAAACTTGATCAGCAAGGTGCTAGCGAACTCGCTAACTCTAAAAAACTGATTTTGATTGCCGGTCGCTATGAAGGTATAGATGAGAGAATAATAGAATCATATGTTGACGAAGAATGGTCAATTGGTGATTTTATTTTGAGTGGTGGTGAACTACCTGCCATGACATTAATTGACGCAGTAGCGCGATTAGTGCCAGGTGTGTTAGGTCATAATCAGTCAGCAGAACAAGATTCGTTTTCAGATGGCTTGTTAGATTGTCCACACTATACACGACCAGAAACATTGGATGACAAACAGGTTCCTGCTGTATTACTCAGTGGTAACCACCAAGAGATAGCAAAATGGCGGCTTATGCAGTCATTAGGCAGAACTTGGTTACGACGTCCTGACTTGTTGCATAACCTAGCTCTGACTGAGGAGCAAGCGGTATTACTCGCGAAATTTCAGCAAGAGTACCAAAAAGCTTGTGGCTAGAAGACAGTTACACCTAGGAAAGTGAGAAACATAATGGCAAAAGTAAACCAAAATATTATTAAAGCGCTTGAAGATGAGCAGCTTAAAACAGACGTACCTGCATTTGGCCCTGGTGATACAGTGGTTGTACAGGTAAAAGTAAAAGAAGGTGCTAAAGAGCGTCTACAGGCCTTTGAAGGTGTTGTAATCGCTAAGCGTAATCGTGGTCTTCACTCAGCATTCACAGTTCGTAAAATCTCGAACGGTGAAGGCGTTGAGCGTGTATTCCAAACGCACAGCCCTCTTATTGATAGCGTAACAGTTAAGCGTCGCGGTGCAGTTCGCCGTGCTAAGCTTTACTATCTACGTGAGCGTTCTGGTAAATCTGCACGTATTAGAGAAAAGCTTAACTAATACGCGCTGTTTATCAACGCAAAAAAACGGGTTGCATCCTTCGGGTTGCAACCCGTTTTGGTTTTAGAATATTATTTTCTCAATTCTCAATTCTCAATTCTTAATTCTCAATTCTCAATTCCTCATTAGTAAAATTTCCGCTTTAGCCTTTTCTCAGTTAGCTGATCCTGTTAGTATTTATCGTATTGATTAGTTTACTTTTATGTAAATTTATATTTACGTTATTTGGTTTTTTAAGGTGGGACGAACGTGGCTGACATAAGTGATTTATCACAGCTAAGAGAAGGTATAGATGAATGCGATGCACAACTTGTTGCCTTACTCGCTAAACGTAATGGTATTACGCAAAAAATTGGTGAGATAAAACAACAAACAGGCGCGCCTTTACATGCACCTGTCCGTGAAGCAGAGCTATTAGCGGCAAGACGACAAGAAGCAATAAATCAAAATGTAAGCCCAGATCTCGTTGAAGATATACTAAGACGTATGATGCGAGAAGCCTATCAAAACCAACAAGCAAAACTTGCATGCGCAGCGCCAGAGCTTTCGCCAATTGTAATTGTGGGTGGTCAAGGTGCCATGGGCCAGTTATTTGCACAGCAGTTTATTCGCTCAGGTTACGAAGTTAAAATCTTAGATAAAGATCAGCAAAACGATGCTAAAAGTATTTTAAAAGGTGCCAAGCTGGTAATGATTAGCGTACCTATTAATGCATTGGACGCTGTAGTTGCTAAGTTACCTAAACTAGATGAAGACTGTTTACTAGTTGATATTACATCGGTAAAGCAATCGCCTATTAAAGCACTAAAAGCTGCGCACAGTGGCCCTGTGGTTGGTTTGCATCCTATGTTTGGGCCTGATATATCACACTGGGTAAAACAAACAGTCGTTGTATGTGAAGGACGAGAGCACCAAGCGGCAAAAGGTTTGTTACAGCAGTTACAAGTATGGGGTTGTCAGCTTGTTGAGCTTGATGCTAAAAAGCATGATGAAGCAATGCAAATTATTCAGGTAATGCGCCATTTAACGACATTTGTGTACGGACAATTTCTAGCAAAACAAAGTCATACACTAGAAGAATTACGTAGCTGCTCGTCACCTATATATCAATTAGAACTGATGATGGTAGGGCGTTTATTTGCGCAGTCGCCTGAGCTTTACTCAGATATTATGCTAGCACAATTCGATGATGTAGAAACCTTACTTGCACAGTACCAAGATACCTTCGCAAGTACGTTAGCAAAATTAAAAGCGGGAGATAAAGCAGCGCTTATTGATTCTTTTGCTGAGGCTAAAGTTTACTTTTCTGACTCGACAGAACACTTTTTAACGCAAAGCAGAAGCTTATTAAATAAAGCGAATGATTCAAAAGTTTTAGATTAATATTTGTTATACCGTTTGCTTAAGTATGGGGATTTAATTCGTTAAATTGCTAAAATATTTATGCAGACTGGTACTAGTTAACGAAAAAGGGCCGATATCGGCCCTTTTTGATTTGTAAAATTGCTTATTAAGTATTAACGCTTACTGCCTGTAGTGACTCGCTTTGGTAGCATCCTAAAATACGTACATATTGGGTGTGCTCTTTAAGTTCTTCTAGCGCTTCTTTTACTTGGCTTTCAGCTAAGTTTGCTTCTAGGTCAACATAAAAAACTTCTTCCCACGGATTGCCCGGAGTAGGGCGAGATTCAAGTTTTACTAAATTAATCTTATGCTGCTTAAAAATCATTAACGCATCGGCTAGTGAGCCCGCTTGTTGTTTTGTCGACATGATCAAACTAGTTTTAGTTGGAATTTGGTTAGACACTTGTAGAGGCTTACGTGCAACAACAATAAAGCGGCTATGGTTTTCGCTTTGATTAGCTAGGTTTGATTTAATAACCTCAAGCCCGACATTTTTCCCCGCTTGTGCAGAGCCAATTGCAGCACTGTATGGAGTGTTCAGAGCTGATTGTAGCGCGCTTGATGTTGAGTCACATGTTTCGTGTTGTAAATCACCTAAGCCCTGTAAAAAACGGCTGCACTGCGCAAATGGTTGTGGGTGTGCAAATATTTTTGTTAGTTGACTAAGTTCAGTATCAGGGTTGGCGAGTAAGCAATGCTCTACACTGTGAGTTACTTCTCCAACAATAGACACTTGCGCGTGCTGTAATAAGTCAAACACCTCGTTAATACTGCCAGAGCTTGTGTTTTCAATGGGTAATAAACCAAAATCAGCTTGTCCGTTTTCTACTTTACCTGTTATTTCGTCAAACGATGTACAGCCAATTTCAACTAATTTACCCGGGCGGCGGCTAAAATATTTATGGCATGCTAGTTGGCTATAAGAACCCTGACCACCTAAGTAAGTTACACGGTGTGTTTCACTAAGGGCATCTGGATTCAGGTTTTTTTGTAGCATTGCTTGTTGGTGTAAAACTGAGTCTTCCAAAATAGTTTGAAAAACATTATTCACGTAGTAAGCATCTAAACCTAGTGATTTACCATAACCAATCAGTTTCTCTAAAAGTGCGAGTTCACGTGCTTCATCGCGAATTGGTTTGTTGTTAGCAATTTTATACTCAACCACACCGTGGCTAATACGACGACGTTTAGCTAATAACACGAGTAAATCGGAGTCTATTTCATTTATATCGTGTCTTAGTGCATTTAATACATCATTTGTCATTTTGGTATCCTCATTCCAAAAGTAGGCTGTTATTACACAGCAAAAACAAAAAAGCCTCCCGGTTGGGAGGCTTTACTATTCGATTGATTTTATCTCACAAACAGGGAAGCCTCTTCTATATAAAGAAGCTAAAAAACGAAAAAAAAGTGCGAGAGATAAATATGTTCATGCAGTTAATGTATGGAGAGTTGCTACCAATGTCAATAAAGATCTAAATAAGCTTAGAGTACTATTTATTTCCCTATATTAGTTTTTATAGAAAGTTTACAAATAATTTATAAATATGAATGCGGATCTGGTATATTTCGTTAACTGGTTCAAATAATAACAATTATTAATAATTAAGGTTGACCCGTGGTTTACAGACGCCCTCCATCGCGTTTTGGATTGAATTCTTTAAGTGTAAAACTATCGCTACTCATATCCGCTATTTGCTTAATAGCTGGGGTATGTGCGGCTGCCTTAATGCTTAAATCTGAAGAGAAACAACTCGTTTTTGAAGAACACGAAGTTTTAAAAAGCTCGACAGATTTATTAGTGAAGCAATTTAATGAGCGCATTAAAACAAAAGTAAATATTGCTCAGCAAGCTAATAACGTAGTAACACAACAACTTTTTCAACCCAATTCACCAATTAATTTAAGCAATAAATCACAGTTACAATTTAATAGTGACGGTACGATTCGAAGTGCCTCTGCTGATGGTTTATCAGCAGCATTTTTACCACAGCAAAATTACTCTCCTTTTTATAAACGCCTATTTAATGATTCTGAGATGCTGTGGCGCATAATTTCTCCTACACTGGTACACGACTTTTTTAACTTTTATCTAATAACAGATGATGATTTTATTCGTGTTTCTCCTCCAAATTGGGCATTAAACGCACCTGCCGACTTTAGAGCAACGAATGGCTCAACTTATAAATCGATTAAAAGCACGCTTGAAACAGTAAGAGAGCCTGCATGGTCAAAAGTCTATTACGATACAGTATGGCGCAAATGGGTTATTAGCTTACTAGTGCCAGTTTATGTCGATAATGAGTTTTTAGGTGTGACGGGGAGCGATATTTCCCTCAACAAACTTATTTCATTTTTACCTGTTGGTGATAAAGAAAAACACCTACTTGTGTTTGATAGTAAAGGGCAATTGTTAGCACACCCAGATCTAAATCCGACCTTACTAGCCGACTATGGTAGTGATAATAAAGCACTCGCTACTAATGAATTTGTAAACCCAGCACTGCAGTCGATTATTGATGATGTAATTGCGGTGAAATTACCTGAATACGCAAATTCGTTTGAAAAAAATGACGAAGCTCATATTATCAATATTCGTAAGATTGATGACTTAGATTGGTACATAGGGGTATATAAAAAGCGTTCATCGACGTTATCTGCATTACAAGATTTAAAACTGAAGTTTTTTGGTCTCTTTATTTTATACGCAATATTAGTTGCCTTATTGCTGCATCAAGCGCTTTATCAACTAGTCCTTCGCCGTTTACATACTTTGGTTTATGCAGTTACAAGTTTTGGCAAAGGTCAATTAACTACAGAGTTCCCACCAGAAAACAAAGATGAAATTGGCACGCTTAATGGCTCATTTAGAGACATGACGGTAGAAATTCGCAAACTTATCGATGGCTTAAACCAGAGAATTACAGAAAAAGAAATTGCTGAAAAAGCAGCTAACCGTTTATCTAAAGCGGTAGCATTCTCGGGCACAGGCGTTGTGATCACCGATGAGAATTTTGTAATTGAATACGTAAATCCAAAAATGCTCGAAATGACAGGCTACCCAGAAAGTCATTTTAATAGAGCACCATTACTTAATATTATTGCCTCAGAAATGTCTATTTTAGTTGAAGATATAGACATAGATTTACGCAGCCGTAATTACTGGCGCGGTGATACATTAATTCAAGGCTTGAATAAAGAGCCAATTTGGGTGTCTTTAAGTGTTTCGCCAATTCGTGAAGAGGGCGGTGAAATAACCAGTTATGTAGCATCTGCACAAGACATTTCGTTTGTAAAAGAAAGCCAGCGTAAAATGGAGCAGCTTGCTTACTTTGACACCCTTACGGGCCTTGCCAACAGAACGTTCTTTAGAATGCAATTGCGTAAATCAATGGCATTAGCAGAACGTGGGCACTATGCATTTGCATTGTTTTACTTTGATTTAGACGAATTTAAACGTATTAACGATACATTAGGCCACGATGCCGGCGATCAATTATTAATTGAAGTGGCAAACAGACTTAAAAAACGTTTACGAGCCGAGGACACCATAGCGCGCTTAGGTGGTGATGAATTTGCAGTATTACTCAGTGGTATAGAAAGCCAAGCTCACGCGACTGATGTTGCCAATACAATTCAAAAAACACTGAATGTGCCTATAAAACTAGGTAGTAATGAAGTTATTGTGAGCGCGAGTATTGGTATTACAATGGCTCCGTACGATAGCCTAGAAGAAGATCAGTTATTAAAACATGCTGACTTAGCAATGTATGAGGCAAAAGCAAAAGGGCGTAATACATTCCATTTTTATAGCCAAGAATTGAACGCAGCTGCTAATGAGCGTTTATTTATTGAAAATGAGCTACGTATAGGACTAAAAGAAAAACAGTTTGTAGTTTACTACCAACCTCAAGTTGATAGTCGTACTCATCAGGTCATTGGCTATGAAGCGTTATTAAGATGGTTCCACCCAACTGAAGGCGCAATCCCTCCAGATAAATTTATTCCTATTGCAGAAGCGACAGGCCTTATAGTTGAATTAGGCGAATGGGTGCTTCAAGAGTCTTGTGATTTTGCCGTAAGATTAACAAAGCAAGGCCTAGAAAATAATATATCGATAAACTTATCGGCTCGCCAGTTCAAAGACTCAAGCTTAGTCTCAACACTGAGTAAAATGATAATTAGGACGGGTGTTTCGGCTAAGCGCCTTCACTTAGAGCTGACTGAAAGTATGCTAATGGGAAATGTAGAAGCTGCAATTACACAACTCCACGAGCTTAAAGCCTTAGGTATATCTATTTCTATTGATGATTTTGGTACTGGCTATTCGTCACTCAGTTACTTAAAACGATTCCCGGTTGATATATTGAAAATTGACCGTTCATTTGTAAAAGATATCCCTGAGGATACAAATGATATGGAAATCACTGCCGCTATTATTGCCATGGCGCAAAAGTTAAAGCTAGACGTGGTCGCAGAAGGGGTTGAGACAATAGAGCAGATGCAGTTTTTACAAAATAATAATTGCTTCATTGTACAAGGCTATTATTTTAGTAAACCAATTGCTGAGCACGAACTGCCAAAATTGTATGAAAGGTTAAATGAACTCTCAAATAGCGAAGTAAGTAGTTAATAAAATTGCGGGTTAACCACCCGCAATTTTAACTTTAAATTTTAACGCTTCTAAAATGGCTTTTAGTTTATCGCGGTCATCACCTTGCACTTCAATAATGCCTTCTTTTACTGCGCCGCCTTGGCCCATTTTGCTTTTTATAGTTTTAGCTAACTTTTTTAAATCATGATCTTTTGGATCAATGCCTACAACTAACATTACGCCTTTGCCTTTACGTCCTTTTGTTTGACGCTCAATGCGAATAAAACCATCTTTAAAAAGCTTAGCTTCTAACTCTTTTTCTGGTTTTGGCTGGTCAATGCGCCCCGTACTTGTTGAATATACTAAGTGACTATCACTCATACCTTACCTTTATGGATAAAAATTAATTAAATATTGGCGTAAATGATAGCAAATTTGAAGTTGTGTGTTTTTCTTTTTGCTAAATACTTTTAACAGGTTATATTTAGTTCAAAGGAAATATTATTGGAGTTTAATATGAGTTTAACTAAGAATGAATCAGTCGATGGCACTACATTAACAATACAAATCAAAGGTAAATTTGACTTTAATTTAGTGCAATCTTTTCGCCAAGCTTATGCTCAAATGAGCGAAAAAACAGTAAAGGTTATTATCGATTTAAGAGAGACTGACTACATGGATAGCTCAGCACTTGGCATGTTACTTAACATGAAAAAAACAATTGATAGCCAAGTGAAAACTATTGAAATAAGCAATTGCCAACCTCAGCTTAGAAAAATTCTACAAATTTCACGTTTTGATAAAAAGTTTGATATTAGCTAATGATACATGTGTTAATTGTGGATGATCAGGCGCTCAATCGCATTTTACTAAGTAAAATGCTTGAGCAAGAGGGTTATAAAATATCAGTGGCTTATAACGGGCTAGATGCACTTAATGTACTTAAAAGAGAGCAAATAGACGTTGTTTTACTCGATGTTTTAATGCCTGTAATGGATGGTTTTGAAGCTGCTGAAAAAATAAAGCAGCAGTATAGTGAAGTTTACTTACCGATTATTTTTATAACCTCCTTAGAAGATCAAGCAAGTTTTGAGCGCTGCCTCGAAGTGGGTGGCGATGACTTTATTCATAAACCATTTGAAAAAGTTATTCTGCATGCAAAAATTAAAGCACATATTCGCACCAGAGAGCTGAGTAAAAAAGCAAACCAGCAAAAAAAATTGCTTGAATATCATCATAATCAAATTGAACGTGAACACGAAATAATTGAGCATATTTTTAATAACTCATTAGAAAACCAAGGTAAGTTTAAAGAGTATTTAGATTTTAATTTATCACCGGCCTCTATGTTTAACGGCGATATGTTTTTAGTAGCGCAAAGCCCAATCGGTAATTTGTATTGCATGTTGGGAGATTTTACGGGTCATGGCCTTGCAGCCGCTATTGGTGCATTACCAACTTCTCGTGTGTTTTATACTATGGTACAAAAAGGCATGGCGGTTAACGATATTGCCTGTGAGTTAAATACACTACTGTACAACCTACTACCTGGGCATATGTTTTGTGCTGCAACCATTATAGAGCTTAGTGCATCAGGTAAAAGTGTTTCTGCATGGATGGGCGGCTTACCCGATGCCTACCTAATAGATAAAGACGGTAATGTAAAACAAGCATTAGAATCGCAGCATATGGCGCTGGGGATTTTAGATGAACAAGAATTTGAATATGAAGTTATTCATTTTGAAACAAATAGTAATACACGCCTAGTATTAGCAACCGACGGTATTATAGAAACCGCAAACAAAGAGGATATATTTTTTGGGGAAGAGCGTTTTTTACAAACCTTAAAAAGTAAATCGATGATTAGTAGTGAAGACATAGTTGCAAATGTTACTAAGTTTGCAGATGGTACTAAGCAGCAAGACGATTTAAGCATTGTTTTACTAAACTGCCTGCCTTTAATTCCCGTGGAACAAGAGCGAGAAGCATTTTCTACTTTGGCTTTTAATTTGTCTTTGAGCTTAAATTCAGAGCAAATAAAAAAAACAGACCCCGTTTACGACGTCGTTAATATTTTAAGCAGTGTTGAGGGGTTAAATACTCACCGTTCTAATATATTTTTACTGTTGTCTGAGGCTTATAACAATGCGCTTGATCATGGTGTATTAGGCCTTAACTCAGAAATTAAAAAACAAGAGGACGGCTTTTTTCGATATTACGAGTTGAGAGAGGCAGCCCTTGCTAAACTTACAGATGCCATGATTATTATTGATATGCGCTATTGCCCCGACACGCTCAGTTTATATTTTATTATTTGTGATTCAGGTCGAGGGTTTAGTAGTAAGCACGATGAGTTGGCAAAGGCTAATAACGAATTTGGCAGAGGGGTGTCTTTATTAGAAGAAATAGCCGAAAAAGTCACTTATAACGCCAGTGGTAACCAAGTTGAAATGTGCTACAAGTTGAGCTAGCTCTGTAAAAATATCCATGCTATTATTCTCGAAACTTTAGATGTATGGATGGCCAAATGATTTCTTCTTACTTAAAACAAGCACAACTTAGTGCTAATCCAGCTTTGATTTCAACAGAGCTTGAAAAGCTTGATCTACATTTAGCAAACACTGCTTTGCCTGATGTGTGTTGGGAGTATCAAATACCAGAGCTTGGCGAGGGCGGTGCATGTAGTTTATTTGGTTACTTACAAGATGAGCCATTCAAATTAACTGACTATATTAAAAATGATGAGCAAAAACAGTTTAAGCTGGCTAATTTACAAAGTATTGTAAGCTACATTGAGCAGCAAACGGGCGTTGATTGGTATGGTATTTATCAATCAACTAATACCCCTGAAGGTAATCAACTATTAAAATTGGCTTATCATGGAGCGCCTAGTCGTCCGTTGTTTCCTTTAACGCAAGCATTTGCAGCTGGCAGTAACAACGTACAGGTTGCGCTATCTCACAAGGGCCGCATTATTAATAACGTTGAGGCGTATTTATCACAAGGTGGTGAATACTACACATGCGATCCTAAAGTTAAATCAGAAACCTGCCTACCTTTATTTAATGCACAAAATGAATGCGTTGGTATTGTAGATGCAGAAGCCTTTAAAAATGATTTTTTTGATGAAAAGACACTTGCCGTTTTAATTGCATGTTGTATTAAAATTCCTCACTTTCTAGTGTAAATAACGCTAGTCAATATGATGTGCTTTTATGTTAAGCTTAGCTTAACAGCTAACCCCTAAATAACGATAAGAGATAGCCAATGTTCTCAGTATTAAAACCATTACCAACAGATCCTATTCTTGGCCTTATGGCGGCCTATAAACAAGATACAAACCCTAATAAAATTGATTTAGGTGTAGGTGTCTACAAAGATGAGCAAGGCAATACACCGGTTCTTAAAGCGGTTAAAAAAGCTGAAGCGTTTCGTCTTGAAAACGAAATGAGCAAATCTTACATTGGTTTAGCGGGTAATTTAGATTACTGCCAAAAAATGGAGCAGTTACTATTAGGTGAGCATCAAGTATTACTAGCTAACCGCGTACGTACTGCGCAAGCTCCTGGTGGTACGGGTGCACTTCGTGTTGCAGCTGAATTTATTAAGCGTTGTAATACAGACGCAACTGTTTGGGTAACTAACCCAACATGGGCTAACCATATTAGCTTGTTTGAAGCTGCAGGCTTAACAGTAAAAGAATACCCGTATTACGATTACGAAAATAAAGACTTACTGTTTGATGAAATGATCAATACACTTAAACAAGTGCCTAAAGGTGATGTGGTTTTAGTGCATGCATGTTGTCATAACCCAAGCGGTATGGACTTAAACGAAACACAGTGGAACACAGTTGCCGAACTTGCAAAAGAAGTTGGCTTTACACCACTTGTTGATATTGCATACCAAGGCTTTGGTGCTTCACTTGAAGAAGATGCACGTGGCTTACGTATTTTAGCTGATGCAGTAGAAGAGCTAATTATTTGTTCTTCATGTTCTAAAAACTTTGGCTTATACCGCGAGCGTATTGGTGCATGTTCACTAATTGCAAAAGATAGCGCAACAGCAGATATTTCAAACTCTGTAATGCTAAGCGTTGTACGTAGTATTTACTCAATGCCGCCAGCGCATGGTGCTGATATTGTTAATACTATTTTAAGCAGTACAGAGCTTACACAATTATGGCACTCTGAGCTTGATGAAATGCGTAGCCGCATAAATGGCTTACGTAGTTTAATTAAGGAAAGCTTAGCAACTAAAGATATTGCGCAAGACTTCTCATTTATTGAACGCCAAAACGGTATGTTTTCTTTCTTAGGTATTAATAAAGAGCAAATTGCTCGCCTACAAAAAGAATATGGTATTTATATTGTTGGTTCTAGCCGCGTAAATGTTGCAGGTGTTAGCCAGTCAAATATTGAATACTTTTCAAATGCTGTAGCTGACGTTTGTAAATAAACGCAGTTAATATAAAAAANA
>NZ_BADV01000021.1:0-1186 GCF_000238895.1 Pseudoalteromonas sp. BSi20429
TTACGCTACGATAGTTGCTACAACACCAGCACCTACAGTACGACCACCTTCACGGATAGCAAAACGAAGACCTTCATCCATCGCGATTGGTGCGATTAGAGTTACTGTCATCTTGATGTTATCACCAGGCATTACCATTTCTACGCCATCTGGTAACTGTACGTCACCAGTTACGTCAGTTGTACGGAAGTAGAACTGTGGACGGTAACCTTTGAAGAATGGAGTATGACGACCACCTTCATCTTTCGAAAGTACGTATACTTCTGAAGTGAATGTAGTATGTGGGTTGATTGAACCAGGCTTAGCTAGTACTTGACCACGTTCAACGTCTTCACGTTTAGTACCACGTAGAAGTGCACCGATGTTTTCGCCAGCACGACCTTCGTCTAGAAGCTTACGGAACATTTCAACACCAGTACAAGTAGAACGAGTTGTATCATTGATACCAACAATTTCTACTTCGTCATTGATGCGGATGATACCAGCTTCAACACGACCAGTTACAACAGTACCACGACCCTGGATTGAGAAAAACGTCTTCGATAGGCATGATGAATGGCTTATCGATGTCACGCTCTGGCTCTGGGATGTAAGTATCAAGTGCGTTTGCAAGCTCAACAATCTTATCTTCCCACTCTTTCTCGCCTTCTAACGCTTTAAGCGCAGAACCAGCAATTAGAGGTAAGTCATCACCTGGGAAATCGTATTCTGAAAGAAGTTCACGAACTTCCATTTCTACTAGTTCAAGTAGCTCTTCGTCATCTACCATGTCACATTTGTTCATGAACACGATGATGTAAGGAACGCCAACTTGACGAGAAAGAAGGATGTGCTCACGCGTTTGTGGCATAGGGCCATCAGTCGCAGCAACTACTAAGATCGCGCCGTCCATTTGAGCAGCACCAGTGATCATGTTTTTAACATAATCGGCGTGACCAGGACAATCTACGTGTGCGTAGTGACGTGAAGGAGTATCGTATTCAACGTGAGACGTTGAAATAGTGATACCACGTTCGCGCTCTTCAGGAGCGTTGTCGATTGATGCGAAATCTTTAGCAACACCGCCGTATACTTTTGCAAGTACGTTAGTGATTGCTGCAGTTAGTGTAGTTTTACCGTGGTCAACGTGGCCGATTGTACCAACGTTTACGTGCGGTTTTACGCGTTCAAACTTTTCTTTTGCCAT
>NZ_BADV01000020.1:0-2533 GCF_000238895.1 Pseudoalteromonas sp. BSi20429
ATATAAAAACTCAAAAACCTATGCTTACAAAAGATGGCATGGTTATTCCATACGGTAAAACCGAAGCCGATGCAATTTCAATCCAAATGCCTAAAGGTGCCGAGAAAGGAAAAAGCTTTACAAAAAATGGCAAAACCATAACATATGATAAAGATGGTTTTCCTATTTTCAATAGTAAATTCGATGTTACTCTTGATGCCTCACATTTAGGAACGCAAAAGCATGGCAAACACTTTCAGGCGGCAAATGAATCAATACGAAAAGCATTAATAGACGATCCATCTTTAGCTAAAAAAATGAACTTAACACCAATGCAGCATAAGTTTTTTATGAAGAGCCCATCAGTTCAAAGTAAGCCACCGGGATTAACATGGCATCATCATCAAGATTTAGGAAAAATGCAGTTAATTAGTTCAATAGAACATAAAACTTTTTTACCTCATACTGGAGGTATGTCAATTTGGGGAGGAGGATATAAATGATAAACGAATGGGAATTGTATTTGTGGGAAAAAGATAAGCCTTTAAACAAACAAGTCGTTTCTTCGTTTGAGAAAAGAATGGGTATAACTTATCCTGAGAAATATTTAGAGATTATGAACTTGCATCAAGGGAAGGCACCTAATCCTGCATCAATATTAATAAATAATAATATTGAAACTGCTATTAGTTGCTTACTCCATTTTGCCGATGATGATTACGAAAACGTTTACAATGTAGAAACGACTATCTCTACCATGGAAGATAATATACCATATGGAGTTATTCCATTCGCTGATTCCCCTGGGGATGATTACTTCTGCTTTGACTTTAGAATAGAAAATATTGAACCAAAGGTTATTTTTTTCTCTCATGAGTTTAAAGGGGACGAAGCAATATTTCCGGTAGCCGATAGTTTTAAGGAATTCCTAGATAAAATTTATTCTTCTTAAGAACCCTAAATTCTCTTTAACAGCTTACAATATTCAAAACCAAGCTATTAAGTAACTTCTTAATAGCTTGGTTTTATTGGAACATTAAACAATAAAAATCAACCTTCACTTTGTTTTTAATTAATATATTGCCGAAATAGAAAAAGACAGTGTTGATGAAGTAAACCCCCAAGCTTGTTAAATAGTACATGATAAATACTTTATCACCTTTAAGACATACAACAAAAAGCCAATGACAATGGCTTAATCGAGACCATTGATGTGTCTATTTTTGATATCGGATTTTAAGGAGTAATTAAGATGATTAAAAGCCATTACAGCTTTGCACAAAGAAGCTATGACAGAGCAATCAAGTTATACAATAGGTTGCAAGAAGGGGGACTTGGGCGCATTCAAGAAGATCCTAGCCATGGGCTACATAATCATTTTAAGCGTAATCTAATAGACACCTTCCCCATGGAAGCCATTGAAAACCCTAATAGCTACCATGCTTGGCTTTACCTATTACGCGCATCACAATTAGGGCACGGTATTTTTCAAAGTAACGCCAATGATGGTCAAGCCTTTGCATTTTTTTATGATGACGAATACCTAGAAGTAATAGGTAAAGCCGATGACTATGGCACTAAACACGCAACGTGGTTAGAAGCATTATATGCCGCGATTATAGTGCGTAATCAAGACGCTATTGATTTCCTAACCACCATCGACAATGACGTATTTCGTCAAGCGCGATTGGGTGACCAACGCAAACCGTTTGATTACGCCTTAGCTGATTTACTCAAAGGGCTATTCAATCCAGACGCCGATTTAACACACTTACTTGAGCAAGCGTATGTCACCTCAAACCCAGATGATTATCCAGATGATGAGATATATTTACTAGTCAGCCGTCTCAAGTGGCCGTTAGTGTCTGTTATCGAAGCCATCTTCACAGAAGACGGTGAGCAGGCCTACAATAGCGCCATGGAAAAGGCTTTATTACTGCACAAAGAATATTACAGTGATGAGGAGCAATTAGGCGCCAATGAAGGTGCTATCCCTTTAGCGTTAACCGCGATGGCCGTTATCGCTAAAGAAGTCAAAGGCTATCAACTTACTATTGAAAATGAGTATATTCCTGATTGGCTAATCAATGTTAACCCACCAAAACCAGAATAAACGAACGTATAAATAATTACCCACTCTTTAACAACATGAATGTTGTAAGGCTAGGCGCTATAACTTTTAAAGCATAGCGCCCTAGCCTTTCAAGTAATGACTGCTTTTTACGGTTAACGCCCTCATTTACTTCTCATTCTTTTCTCTTTGTGCAAACAATATTTTAAGTGAATTATTCACAACGCGGGCGGCGAGATAAAACTCGACAGTCAAGGCAATGTTGATATTACCGCCACCAATGTACTCACACTCGATGGCACATTTATAACCTTTGATGGCCCGGTAGATTACGACATAACCAGCCCACAAACAGCGCAGGCACCGAGCAACACAAGCCCTGCCAGTATTAGCCAAGTGACTGCGTTTGATTTGGGTGACAATACGTTATCCGCAGGTTCACTCGCTCAGCTTGAACTTGAATATCTTTATGATGATGGCTCA
>NZ_BADV01000019.1:0-1453 GCF_000238895.1 Pseudoalteromonas sp. BSi20429
CAGCACTTAAGTTAGTAAGAAACCCTGCTCTTGATGCCCATTACAAAAACCTAGCGGACTATGAAACGGCATATAAGAAAAAACTAGCCAAAGCTATTAATGATAAAGATTCTAGTAGCCGCATTGGCGCATTTAAAGCGAAGCTGACCGAGGTTAAAGGAGAACGTGCTGCAAGTGCATATATGGCAAAACACTTTTCTAAGCCACCGCCACCTGCGAAAATGGAATTAGGTTTTGGTCCTGGGCCCGGTTTTGACCAAGTTTGGGCTAAGCGTGATAAAGACGGCAACGTGCTAGAATACTTTATTGTAGAAGCTAAAGGACCTGGTGCCAAACTTACTAAAGGAGCCAAAAAGGGAGATCAAATGACTGATAAATGGATTGATAACACTCTGGCTAGCATGAAAAAATCTAAAAAATACCAAGCTCAGAATCAATTAGGTGAAAATTTATTCGATGCTATTGAAGATGGCGATCCAAAAATAAGTAAATTAGTTATCGAAGCTGTTGAAGATAACGGCAAAATAATTGGTGGAAAATTACAACCTTTACCGTAGAGAAGTTTTAATGTTAAATTTAAATAAATGTGAAATTGACTTTGAGCGACTATTTAAACGTGCTCCTATTGTTTTAACTAAGCGAACACCTCAAATACTAGACAATTCTGTTTATATAGAAGTGAGGCAGCAAGCCACCTTTGTGGTAGCTAATAAATATATTGAATTAGCATATGCATACTATGTATTAGAAAATTTCCCTGAAACTAAATCATACTTCGAAAAAGCAGCACCTTTTGCATTTTTACGAGGTTTTGACCCTGAGTTAAAAACAAGTCATAACGATTGGACTATTCAACAAGATCTCAATATTGTTCTTCTTTTTGCTGAGCAGGAAGTTTTAGAAAAACTTAAACACAGTGAAATAAAACTATCGAGTGTTCAACATCAAGCCAAACTCCAATATGTTGAATTATTAAAAAATATTGTTACAGGTGGCACACCTGAGCAAAGCGATATTGATGCCGCCTTACTTGAAACCAAAAACACCAAGGATAAAGATGTATTACAGTATATCCTCCCGTTAATCGAAGCGATTTCTGCTTTAACATCAGCCGATATAACACTTTGGCAAGCCAGTATTGATAAAGCCATAAAATGGCATACTGATGAATGCAAATTTGGTGATTACAAAGATATGGAAGAAGGCTTTATCTGTTTAAATGCGCTTACTATGGCTAAATTAGGCAAAGACATGTACGGCTGGCAATGCCAAACCAATTCACTTTATCTACCTTTATTTTTAATTGATTAATTTCAAATAACTCCGCAACAAGAGCACATAAACTATGAGCAGTTTAATTCACTTATCACTTATTGATGAGAACAGTTACCCTACTACGCTTAACGGTGATGATGAAAGCAAATACCAACAGTTACTTGAAATTACTGAAGAA
>NZ_BADV01000018.1:0-26974 GCF_000238895.1 Pseudoalteromonas sp. BSi20429
CGTTTTTTGTATTTATAACCGTTTATGGTTAAGCCTTATTTACCGTGCTCATTTGCTGCTTTTTCTTCAGCTAGTTCTTCTTTAAGCTTACGGATTTTTAAACCTTGTTCTTGTCCGCGGTGTCTTGCGTAGTAAGTACAGCCAATAAACATTGAAGAGGCAAACACAAGCTCTAGCAATACCCAAATTAATTCATCAGGAGCGGCCCACAGCATGGTAAGCCCGTGAATAAAATACAGCATTACAACAAAGTTAGCCCACGCATAAGTGTATGTATTGTCTTTAATTATGCCTCTTAGCGGCAGTAGTAACGGAATAATAGGCAAAAATAAAGACACTAAACTCGCATTACCATTTAGAGGTGGCACAAAATACATCCACAGTGGAATAAGAACAAGTAAACCTACGTAGCCAAATAGTGCGGCACGCTGAAACTTTACTGTAATCGGCTTTTTAGCTGGGTTGTCAGCTGTATTCATTTAAGTTTTCTCGCAATGTGAGTAAGGCGTTTACCAACGCTTTGGCATATTTTAATTTCGTCTTTGCTTAGTTGTGCACTATTAGCGCTGCCAGCAACGTGTGTTGCACCGTATGGTGTTCCACCTGTTTGTGTTGCAAGTAATTCTGGCACATCGTAAGGCACGCCTAGTAGCATCATACCGTGGTGTAATAGTGGCAGAGATAAGTTAAGTAAGGTTGCTTCATTACCACCATGCATACTGCTTGATGACGAAAACACACACGCTGGCTTATCTATTAACTGACCTTTTAACCATAAGTCGCTGGTGGTTTCCCAAAAGCTTTTAGCTTGAGAGGCCATCATGCCAAATCGGGTTGGAGTACCAAATGCTAAACCATCGCAATTTATTAAATCATCTTTAGTGATCACAATGTCGTGCGCATTTTTAGCCACAAAGGTACGAAGTAGTGCTGTAGCGCCTTGTTGCTCTATCGACTCTGCTATTTCGTGAGCCATTGCTTCAACTGAGCCATGGCTTGAGTGATAAAGCACCACTATGGTTGCACTCATTATAAAACGCTTAGTACGTTTTCTGGTGGACGACCAATCGCTGCTTTATTGTTATTCACTACAATAGGGCGTTCAATTAGTTTTGGATTTTGTACCATGGCATCTATTAATGCTGATTCACTGCTTTCATCTTTTAAATTAAGTGCTTTGTAGTCATCTTCTTTTGTGCGCATTAATTCACGTACGGATGAAAAACCAAGTTGGATTACAAGCGTTGAAATTTGCTCGTGTGTAAGAGGCGTTTTTAAATACTCTACAACACTTGGCTCTATTGCTTTACTTTGCAGTAGTGCTAGCGTTTCGCGTGATTTAGAACAACGTGGGTTGTGGTAAATAGTAACAGACATAAAATGATTCCAAAGTGTGAATTGCGTCTATTTTAGGGTAAGCGCTTGCAGACTTAAAGTCTTGCAAGCTCTTTTTGTAAAAGTCGATACTGGGTAAGTAGTGCTTTTAAACGTTGTTGCTTTACAAGTTGAGTAGGCTCTACAAAGTTTAGTGCTTTTTGTACTTCGTCTGCGGCTTTTAAATAAGCACCATATTGCGCTAATACATCGGCGTTAGCTTCGTGATAAGAGGCTAATTTATCTTGTTTTTTATACGCGTCTGCAAGGAGTTGTTTGCCTAAGTTATGATCTGGCTTTTCGAGTAAAAAACTCTTTAAAATATTTTCAGCAAGCTCATATTGCTCAGCTTCAAGTGCTGAGTTGGCATAGTTAAGTGTAATTACCTGATTATTAGGGCGATACTGATTTAAATCCGCTAAAAACTTAACGGCTTCATCTGCCTTTTTTTGTGCAATAAGTAAATCGGTATGGGTATCTATATAAAATAAGTTTTTAGGATCGTTTTTTAAAAGCTCGTCTAATATTGGCGCTGCTTCATCAAGCTTTTTTTGATCAAGCAAGCTTATGGCTAAGCCATACTTTAATGCAGTGTTGTTGTAGGTGTTTTCGCGCAGTAGCTTTCTAAATAGATCTTCTGCGTTTTCTGGTTTGTTGTCATAGCGGGCAAGCACTCGACTTTTTGCTAAATTAAACTCAAGGCTCGCATTCATAAGGCGCACAGGAAATTGCTCTGCACGCAAACGTACATCTGATACACGACTCTCTGGTAATGGGTGAGTTAGCAAAAATGCTGGTGGCTTGTATTTATAGCGAATTTGCGCTGCAAGTTTAGTTAAAAACTCACTCGATGCACGGGGATCAAATCCTGCATTATTAAGTGTTTGCATGCCTATGCGGTCAGCTTCTTGCTCAGCTGAGCGGCTATGCGTTAACTGACTAAAAGCAGATTGTGTTTGGCTTGCAGATATAATGGCAATACCCGCGTCGGGTGCAACAACGGTTGCTAATATACCTGCAATCATACCGGCAATTGTCAGCGCGCTGTTATCTTGTTGCTGCTGTATTCTACGTGCTAAGTGGCGCTGTGTTACGTGAGCAATTTCGTGACCAAGTACCGAAGCAAACTGGCTCTCGTTATCGGCTTGAGCTATTAACCCTGTATGCACGCCTACATGGCCACCGTAAAAGGCAAACGCATTTATTTCTGAGTTATTTATCCAAAAAAACGAAAACGGAAAACGTACATCGTTAGCATTAGCAACAAGTTTACGGCCAATAGTCGTGAGGTATTCATCTAGCACAGGATCGTTTATAACTGGCGATGAACCTCGTATTTGCATCATCATTACTTCGCCAATAGCTTGTTCTTTTTCAAGTGGCAGTGCTTGTAATGCAGATGTTCCTAAATCAGGAAGTGTAAAATTGGTTTGCGCTTTTAAAGGTTCGCTTACTAATAAGCTAAACGTAAGCGCGGCACTGCATAAAGTGATAAATGCTGATTTTAGCTGCATTTTATTCCTTGTTAATTTGTTCGCCAATTGCAATTTTGGCTATGTCTATTTCGTCACTGCTTGCACGGCTGTCTTTTTCGCACAATTGGTATAGTTCTTTTATTGTGACTCCATCAAGCTTTACAACGTTCAATTCTCGCTGCAAAAAAGTAATAATTTTATGTACTACTTTATGTGCATGTAAAATAATGGCTTTATCTGCTTTGTCGCCCCGTTCAAAATAAAAGCCAATAAACTTATGTAACTGACTTATTCTGATCAGGTTTTTCATTGAATGTGGATCCCACACTCTAAACTCCATAAAGCGATTATTTTTTATGTATTGGTCAACAATAACATCTTTAGCATAAGGCTGTGCCCATAGCTCAAAGCCTCTGTCGGTAAAAACTTGGTGCAGCGCAATACGTGGCTTATGTTTAGTGTGTATTACACCAAGGCTGTCTTCATGGCCTTCTAATAAATCTAAGTTCCAATTGCGTTTATCTATAAGTTGTTTAACTGCATTATCGAATCCATGATCTAAAATCCCTTCAGATTCGCTTATTGATGAGGCAACAAGGTGATAAAAAGGAGGTAGTTCGCCCCAATTAATTTGCTTTTTAAACCAATTAATCTCTTTGAGTGTTGGATTACTGGGTAGTTGCGCTTTATTATGCGTGCCAGGCATTAACTTATCCTTACTGCTAGTTATGTTATAAGGATAAACTATTGCAGGTATTGTTTTAACAAAAAGTTACAACGGTTTGGGTATATAAGTATATTGACCGTAAATATGCGACTTATTATTCATTTACTATACGGATAAAGTAGTTATGGTAGAGCGCGATTTAAAAGAGTTTAAATGCCCTCAGCAATTTGTGCAGTTTAAACTTGCGCTACGAAGTGCGCAATCTTCAAAACAACGTATCACTTTTAGTCTTAATAAAGGTGAAAGTGCGAACGATATTGAACGTTTTTTGCAAAAAAATGCTTATAGTTACAATTTTGATAAACAACGTGGGTTGTTATTAGTGGAGCCATTACATGTTTGAATACGTAAAAACATGGTACGAAAGGAAGTTCTCGGATCCTCACTCGTCTACCTTATTATTTTTATTATTGGCCTCAGTGGCCTTACTTTACTTTTTTGGCTCGTTAATTGTTCCTGTGCTTGTGGCACTTGTTATTGCTTATTTACTTGATTGGCCGGTTGTTCATTTAGAGCGCGTTGGCTTAAAACGTTTTACTGCAACGATTATTGTAATGTTGATATTTATTAGCATTATGCTCACCCTTATTTTGGTTATTGGCCCAGTGCTTTGGAAGCAAACCAGTAACTTAGTGCAAGAAACCCCGCATATGTTAGAGCAAGGGAAGTCTTATTTAATGGCTTTACCTGAACAATACCCAAGTTTAATTAACATAGATCAAGTACAAGCTATTGTTGCAACGGTAGAAGCTAAAATCATTGAGTTTGGTCAAACTGTATTGTCGTTTTCACTTACGTCATTAAAAGATGTTGTTGCATGGCTTATATATTTAGTACTTGTGCCGTTACTGGTGTTTTTTATGCTTAAAGATAAGCTGGAGCTAACGGGGAGTATTGCTAAACTGATCCCGCAGCAACGACGCTTAATTTTGCAAGTGTGGCACGAAATGAATCAACAAATTATGAATTACATTCGCGGTAAAGTGTTTGAAATTTTAATTGTTGGTGGTGTGTCTTTTATTGCATTTACTGTTTTAGATTTACGCTACGCCGCACTACTTGGTGTGCTTGTTGGCTTGTCGGTATTAATTCCATTTATTGGCGCGGCACTCGTCACTATTCCGGTAGCGGCAGTTGCGCTGTTTCAGTTTGGATTAGAAACACAGTTTTGGACCATTTTAATTATTTACGGAATTATTCAGGCGCTTGATGGCAACGTGCTTGTGCCACTGCTGTTTTCTGAGGCGGTTGATCTAAATCCGGTATTTATAATTGTCGCAGTATTATTTTTTGGTGGCTTGTGGGGATTTTGGGGCGTATTTTTTGCCATCCCGTTGGCTTCATTAGTAAAAGCGCTAATAACAGCTTGGTCGTCAACGCATGAAGAGATAAGTAAAGAGGTCAGTGAATAATTAAGTAAACAGACTTTTAGTCTAAAAAAGAATAGTAAACGCACCTCTAGTGCTAATTGATTATTACTCATTACCTGTAAATTTATGTACTATTGGTAATAAGATATATTTTTTAGTAATAAGGTGCGTTTTTTAATGTCTGAGTTTTTATTGCACGATGAGCCAGTAAAACAAGTTTACCTTGATGCAAACGCAACGACCCCTGTGTTGCCTTGTATTGCTGATGTTGTTTCTCATACCATGCAAATATGTTTTGGTAATCCTTCAAGTCCGCACATTACAGGTATACAAGCCAAGCATTTATTAGAACAAACACGTCAAAAAGCACACACAGTTATTGGCGCAAGTAATGGCGATATTTTATTTACCTCTGGCGCAACAGAAGGCATTCAAACTGCGGTGGTTTCTACGTTAATTGATGCTAAAAAACACCCGATTAAAAACCCCGTATTGTTATATGGCGCTACTGAGCACAAAGCGGTGCCAAATACACTTAAGCACTGGAATAGCGTACTTGACGTTAATGCTGAGGTGCTTGCTATTCCGGTTGATAGTAATGGTATTTTAGATTTAGATTTTATAGCTAAACATATAGATAACGCATTGATGATTTGCACCATGGCCGTTAATAACGAAACCGGTGTATATCAAGATTTACCCGCTATTGAGCAGGTAATTCGTAGCCGTAATAAAAGTGTATCGTGGATGGTGGATTGCGTGCAGGCGCTCGGTAAACAAGCGCTCGCACTAAGTGATACTACAATAGATTACGCACCTTTTTCGGGGCATAAGCTTTATGCACCTAAAGGTATTGGTTTTTTATATATTCGTAGTGGCAGTGCGTACACACCTTTTATAGCGGGTGGCGGTCAAGAAAGTGGAATGCGCTCAGGCACCGAAAATCTACCCGGTATTGCAGGGTTAAATAAGCTATTTAGTATGTTGCTTGATAAATCAGACAACACGTTTAAGTCTGTTAGCGTACTTAATTCTTATCGAAACCAGTTACAAAGCGCGATAAAAGACACCTTTGGCGATATTACATTCAATCATGATTTTGCTTATAGCGTGCCTACCACACTTAACTTTGCTGTTAACGATTTAACGAGCAAAGAAGTGATTGATTTATTTGACGCTGCGGGCATTCGCGTAAGTGGTGGCTCGGCTTGCAGTACAGGCGCATCAACAAGTTTTGTTTTAGATGCAATGGGTGCAAGTAAGTGGCAAAGCGAAAACGCGATTAGACTGTCGTTTGGACCTGCTGCAACACAACATGATATTGATGATGCTTGTGTGCGTATTCGCGCTCTCAAAGCAATACTTCAGGCAAACTGTTTAATCGTATCTGACAGCACCACACCACAACAAGAAGTATGCGCACTGGGCCTTACTCAATTTAGGCACCAAGGTGCATGTAGTTGGCTTTATGTAAGCGATGATAAACACGCTGTAATTATTGATCCTATTATTGAGCTTATTCCGCGCTTTGATAAAATAGCTAATACACAAGACTTAACTATATCAGCGGTGCTTAATACTCATCTGCATCAAGAGCGAGAGTCAGCGACTAATTTACTAACCAGCGTTCTTGCATTAAGAGTTGTAAAAGGTGAGGTTGATTCGCTAGGTTGGCCGCTAAATACAGCAAGTATTAACTTGGCAAACGACGTACTTGAAAAAGTAGTTACACCTGGGCACAGCAAAGACAGTGTAAGTTATTTATTAAAAAACAGTAATAACGAAACGCGTTACTGTTTTTGTGGTGATTTAATACTGCCTGCAGGGCTTGGCAATACATCGCTTATAGGTGGGGATGCAAAAGCAATGGCACGCTCTATTTTAGCAATGAGCGAGCAACTTAATAGCACCAGCATTATTTGCTCAGGGCACGACTACCAACAATGTTTTGCCATGAACTGGGCTGTACAGCAAAACCAAACGCCACTTCTTGATGCGTTAGTGAGCGGCAGTATTTCAGTTGATGAATTTGCAATACAAAAACAGCAGTACGACGCTTCAAAACAAGTAGATAACACGCAATTGTGTGGTTATGTAAATGCGTTACCTGAGGTTGATACACAGCAATTAAATTTTGATGACGCTAAAATAATGTTAAACACCAGCGATACATATTTAATAGATACTCGGGAGCCGTATGAGCATGGAGCAAATAATGTTGCTCAGTTATTTAATACGCTAGATGAAAAAACATTAAATATACCACTTAGCAGAATGGCAAATGCGGTATTTGAAGGGCAATTAAACAAAAATAACAAGTACATTTTATTATGCCGTAGTGGTAACCGCTCAAAAATTGCTGCAACTAATTTAATGCAACTAGGATACAAAACGGTTTATAACCTAAGTGGCGGGTTAGCGCTTAGTAATTAAACAAAGATTGTAATTTATACAAAATCGGCTTTAGGGCCGATTTTTTTGTTTTTAAGGTTTATTTGCTCGCAAGGCAAACAAGCCCTAGTAATTAGTGAATAACTATAAAAAGTAATTATTGTGCTGATAAAAATTCATTAATATTTCATTTTGATTGATTAAGCTATCCCGTTGCCTTTAAAATTGCGGGTAAATTAATTTATAAAATTTTTATGATACCGGTGTCAAAAGCTAAAAATTGCGTTATCATCGGCATCTAAAATTATAAAAACAGCACTTTTTTTGCATTTTTAGTTATACTATCGGCGCTTTATTTTAGTGTAAATAAGCAGTGTTAAGAGTTTTGCTTTTATAAAAAACATTTTTAAATCAATTGATTGAAAAAACTAGAGGATATTTCCATGTCTAACCGAACGCAACTAGCAAGTTGGCAAGCACTAGAACTAAGTGCAGCTAAGATGAAACAAACACATCTAAAAACGTTATTTGCACAAGATGACACGCGCTTTTCTCAGTTTTCGACTCAAGTACCTGGCGTATTATTCGACTATTCCAAGCAACTTATTGATAACGATGTTTTTGCTAACTTAATGTCGCTTGCTAAAGAATGCGATATTGCATCGTGGCGCGATAAAATGTTTAGCGGTGAAAAAATAAATATCACCGAGGATCGCTCAGTACTACATACGGCACTTCGTAATCGTGCTCACACTCCATTAATAGTGGATGGCGAAAACGTAACACAAGCCGTAGATAACGAATTAGCTAAAATTAAAGTGTTTGTAGAAAAAGTTCGTAGCGGTAAATGGTTAGGCTATACCGGTAAAGCGGTAAAAGATGTTGTAAGTATTGGCGTAGGTGGTTCTAACCTTGGCCCACAAATGGCAACTGAGGCATTAAAAGCACTTGCTGATGATACGTTAAATGTTCATTACGTATCTAATGCTGACGGTGTACAAATTTCGTCTATATTAAAAGCCATTGACCCTGAAACAACATTATTTGTTATTTCGTCAAAAACATTTACTACGTCAGAAACCATGACAAATGCTAAAACAGCGGTTGACTGGTTTTTACAAACAACAAAAGATGAAAGTACAATTGCAAAGCACTTTGTTGCAGTAAGTACAAATTTAGAAAAAACGGCAGCCTTTGGTATCAGCGACGAAAACGTATTCACTATGTGGGATTGGGTTGGCGGTCGCTTTTCACTTTGGAGTGCGATAGGCTTACCAATTGCTTTATATTTAGGCTACGACGCCTTTGAAGCAATTTTAGAAGGTGCGTTTGAAATAGACGAGCACTTTAAATCTGCGCCGTTTGAGCAAAATATACCATTAATTATGGCATTGCTTAGTGTATGGAATACGAGCTTTTTAGGCTACATAGCGCAAGCTATATTACCGTACGACCAAGCACTGCATATGTTGCCTGCGTATTTACAGCAAGGCGAAATGGAAAGTAACGGTAAACACGTTAACTTTGCAGGCGAAACGGTACCTTATACTACAGTTCCAATTATTTGGGGCATGACGGGTATTAATGGTCAGCACGCGTTTTATCAGTGTTTACACCAAGGTAATGTAATTGTACCTGCAGATTTTATTGCATCAGTTAAACCACAAGTGAATGTTGATAAGCATCACGATATTTTATTATCAAACTTCTTTGCACAAACAGAAGCGATGATGAGTGGTGTAGATGCAGCGCAAGTTACTGCTGATTTAACCGCTAAGGGTAAATCGCAAGCAGAGATTGATGAGTTATTAAATCATAAAATTCATCAAGGCAATCGTCCTACAACGTCTATGCTATTAGATACAGTAGATGCTAAAACAGTGGGCCGTTTAATTGCACTGTATGAGCATAAGATATTTTGCCAAGGCATTATTTTAGAAATATGTTCGTTTGACCAATGGGGTGTAGAACTGGGTAAAGGTTTAGCATCTAAAATTGAGAGTGAACTTACTGATGAAAGCGTTAAACACGCTCATGATAGTTCTACAAACGGCTTAATGGCGTACTACAAACAAAACCGTACGCAGTAAAAAATTCGCTTACGCAAGTAAGTAAACCGAGTACCTTTGAACGGGTAGCGCTGGAGTGCTTAGGGTCTGTATTTTTGTGAGAGGAGATACAGGGCCCCTAAGGCTCATTTAATAAGCGCAATGATAAAAATAATAATAAATCATCGATACAGAACAATTCAGCAGGCTTTTATTTAAATACAGCTATAAAAGCCATCTAATCTAGCAATAAATAGGCATACCCGCACATTTATAAAATGTACTGGGTATCACAACGTAGAGAGTAACTATGCTTAATCCTTTTGATATTATAATTTTTGGGGGCGGTGGTGATCTTGCGTTACGCAAATTGCTACCTGCAATGTACAGAGCATATCAAGAAGGTAACTTACCTGAAGGCTCACGTATCCTACCAACAGTACGCGAAGAATCGAAACGTGCTGAATACATAGAAACAGCGCATAAAGCATTACAAGAATTTTTAAGCAAAGGTGAGTTTAACGCTAAAGATTGGAAAGCATTTTCTACTTTTTTAGTGCCAGTGGTAAGTAATGTTACAGAAGCAGACGACAACTGGGATGTGCTAAAAGGCATTTTAGATGAGCACGAAAGCACTAAGTCTCGCGTGTTTTATTTATCGCTTCCGCCTGCTGTTTACGGCACATGTTGTGAAATATTATCGACTAAAGGTTTAATTACACCTACATCACGCGTTGTTGTTGAAAAGCCTATTGGTTATTGCGGTGATTCTGCTGAAGCAATTAATGGAAAAATTGCAGAATTTTTTAATGAAGAGCAAATTTTCCGTATTGACCATTACTTAGGTAAAGAAACAGTACAAAACTTAATGGCGCTACGTTTTTCAAACTCATTGTTTGAAAATATGTGGGATGCTAAATCTATTGATAACATCCAAATTAGCTTATCAGAAACTGTTGGCCTTGAAAGCCGTGCTGGTTTTTACGATAAAGCCGGTGCACTTCGTGACATGGTTCAAAACCATTTATTACAACTACTTTGTTTAGTTGCAATGGAGTCGCCTAATAAGCTTAACGCTAACAGCATTCGTAACGAAAAACTAAAAGTATTAGAAGCACTTCGCCCGCTTGTAGATGGCGATGTTGATGAAAATATTGTTCGTGGTCAATACGTACCAGGTGACTTAAACGGTAAAATTGTACCGGGTTACTTAGAAGAGCTAAATGAAGGTTCTAGTAAAACAGAAACGTTTGTAGCTATTCGCGCGCATATTGATAACTGGCGCTGGGCGGGTGTTCCATTTTACCTTCGTACGGGTAAACGTATGGCTAAGCGCTGTGCAGAAATTGTGGTTGAATACAAAAAAGTATCTCACAATATCTACGAAGATAACGTGGGTAATATCGAGCCAAATCGTCTTGTTATTCGTTTGCAACCCGAGGAAACAATTCAACTAACGCTTATGTCTAAGCGTCTTGATAACCTTCAAATGCAACTTGAGCCAGTAACAATGAATATTGAGCTTTCACAAGCTTACAGCAATGGTTTTCATTCAGATGCGTACAAGCGTTTAATGCTTGATGCCGCTGCAAATAACCCATCATTATTTATTCACCGCGATGAAGTTCGCCAAGCGTGGAAATGGATTGATCCAATCATTGACCGTTGGCAAGACAAAGGCAAGCCTGCACTTTACCGTGCTGGTAGCTGGGGTCCTGAGGATGCTGATGAGCTATTGGCAGAAAAAAGCCACGTGTGGTTTAACACAGGCGATAAGGTATAAGCATGGCAACACTAGTTGAAAAATTTTTTGACGATAAAGACGCGTTAACAGCTGAGCTTTCTGCAACGCTTGAGCAATCACTACGTGATGGTATTAAAAACGATGGCCGTGCTGTATTAATGGTGTCGGGTGGCTCGTCTCCTGCGCCAGCTTATAAGCATTTATCAACGCTTGATTTAGATTGGCAACATGTTGATGTTGCTATGGTTGATGAACGCTGGGTAGACCCAAGCCATGAAAAAAGTAACGAAGCATTTATTAAAAGCACGTTATTACAAAATTTTGGCAGTGCTGCAAACTTTATAACCATGAAAAACGATGCTGCAACCGCGCAGCAAGGCAGTGAAGTGTGTGAAGCCGCTTACAGTGCTTTAAAAGCGCCATACGATGTAACTATTCTAGGCATGGGCCCAGATGGTCACACAGCGTCGTTGTTCCCAAATGCAGAAGGTTTAGAGCACGGTTTAACAACTGAGCAAACAGTATGTGCAATTAATGCGATACAAAGTGATGTGACGGGTAGTATTACTGAGCGCATGACACTTACGTTAAATGCCATTGCGCAATCTAAAGTGGTTAAGCTTTTAATTAGCGGTGAAGAAAAACTCGCTGTTTATAAGCAAGCAAAAGCGGGAGGCGATGTTAATGACATGCCACTTCGCGCTGTGCTTAATCACCCAAGTATAAATATTGAAGTATATTGGGCGCCTTAATTTAGGTGCTAATTTAACTTTTAAAGGCCGCTTATATAAGCGGCCTTTTTTATTTGCTCAAATTTAAGCCTAAACACTGCAAAAAAACAGTCCTGAACTGTTAACCAATGTTAATGAATAACTTTGGTTTGTATTAAAATCAACCATGAAGTGTGTTGTTTTTGAACAAAATTTATGAGTTTGAGCTGTATGTTTTTTAGCAACGTTCAGATTTAGTTATATTTTATTTTTTCATGGTCGTTGTCATAAAAGTTTCCCTTCCTTTTTTAGCTCAAAAGCATTAGCCTAAAGGTATTAACAATGAAACATATAAATTAAAATAAACGGAGCAGTAACATGGCGGAGCAACAAGTACAGCCTTTACACAACGAAAAACATGCCAACACTAAAATTCAAAACGGCATTAATGTAGAATTCATGAAAACTCAACATTTAGTGCCAGTAGTTGCACATGAGTTTGCACGCGTAGCAAACGAGTTTCCAATGTCATTCGTTAAAAACAACGAAAGCGGCACTTTTCAAGCTGTTGCTATGTTTGGCTTAGAGCCAGGCGAAAACCTTTTTGTAGAAGATGGTAAATGGACTGCAGCATTTGCACCTATGGCATCTACTCGTTACCCACTGGGCTTAGTTAAACACCCAGATCAAGATCAATACGGTATCGTAATTGACGAAGCAAGTGCGCTTGTTGGTGAAGACGAAGGTAATGCATTATTTGAAAACGGCGAAGAAACAGATTACCTAAAACGTCGTAAAGAAGCGCTTGTATCTTTCATTGAGTTTTCTCAAGTAACTGAAGCGTTCACTAAATTCCTTGCTGATAAAGAGCTACTAATTGCGCAAACGCTAACAGTAGACATTAAAGGCGAGAAAAAAGACATCAACGGTATTTACCTTATCGATGAGAAAAAGCTAAACGAGTTAAGCGATGCTGATTTCTTAGAGCTTCGTAAACGTGGTTACTTAGCACCAATTTATTCTTTCTTAACGTCTACTCATCAAGTAGCACGTTTAGCGCGTTTAAAAGCTAAACAAGCTTAATTATACCAATTGCATTAAATTAGTGATCTATTATAGCGATAAGAAAATGGCTCAATAACAAGGCTAAAATTATGATACATAGTTGTTCTATATAAATAATTTTCAACGTAGTTAGTGAGCTATTTAATACGCTAGAATGACCATGTTTTTAATAAAATTGGTATTACAAACACGTAAAATTTTAAAAAGCGCCTTAAGGCGCTTTTTTTATGCCATTAAACTCACTTTAGTTGAAATTAAGCCTGCAACCATTCACATTAGTTTATAACTTTCCCATAAAAGAACTCATTATGAAAACACCCTTATTAGCAATTTTTGCGAGCAGCCTTTTTGCTTTAAGTAATAGCGTATTCGCTGCAGAGACTCCTTTTGCCATTGCGATTCATGGTGGGGCAGGGACAATAGAAAAAGCACGATTTACACCCGCTCAAGAAAAGCAGTACCGCGCTAAATTAACAGAGGCCGTAGAGACAGGTTATAAAGTATTGCACCAAGGCGGTGAAAGTTTAGATGCGGTAACTGCGGCAATTACAGTATTAGAGCAATCGCCTTATTTTAATGCAGGGCGTGGAGCGGTATACACTTACGATGGCGGGCATGAGCTTGATGCATCCATAATGGATGGTCGAAACCGTGAAGCAGGCGCCGTTGCGGGTGTAAAGCATATTGAGAGCCCGATTAAATTAGCGCGTTTGGTCATGGATAACTCTGTACACGTAATGCTTAGTGGGCAAGGCGCTGAGGAGTTTGCTAAAGAGCAAGGTGTTGAACTTGTCGAAAATAACTTATTTGATACCGAGCCTCGTTACAAAGCGCTTTTAAAAGCAAAACAAAAATTAGATAAAGCCAAAGCAACCAGTAAAAAGTACCAAGCTGCGCACAAAGCATTGCCTAACTCTTACAAAATGGGCACGGTTGGCGCAGTGGCGCTTGATAAAAACGGTAATTTAGCGGCAGGTACATCCACAGGAGGTATGACGGCAAAACGTTATGGCCGTGTAGGTGACGCGCCGGTAATTGGTGCTGGGACATTTGCTGAAAACGAATCGTGCGCAGTATCGGCAACAGGGCACGGTGAATATTTTATTCGCTATAACGTAGCGAGCGATATATGTGCGCGTGTTAAGTATCAAGGTAAAACCATAGCTGAAGCTGGAGATGAAGTTATAAACGGTGTGCTTAAGCCAATTGGCGGCACTGGCGGCGTTATTATTATTGATACTAAGGGGAATATTAGCTTGCCGTTTAATACCTCTGGCATGTATCGGGCAAGTAAGTCGAATACGCAAGCGACCTACGTGGGCATTTTTAACGACGAATAAGCCAAAGTAATTTAATTAACCTCAACTCTGGTTAAGAGATTTACTAACATATTGAACCACAATGATATTTTAATTAATTTATTGCTAGCCAGTTATTTTCAGTGCAGTTAGCGCTGAAAATAACTGCTTGAGATAGATTTATTATTCGCAGTTTAGGTGAATCGCAGCGTTTATATAACAAACAACCCCGTGTTATGCATTTTGTAGGATTAACCCCGGCCGTTTAATTTGATACAATTATGGCTCTTTAACTAATTTTATAAGGTATGCGGGTGGTAAACCTAGGTCAGTTGTTTGGCGAGCTAAAAACGTGCTTGAAAAAAGATCAATTCATTTTCAAAAAACGCTTACATGGCGTAAAAAAAATAACGGATGAAAACAAGCATGCCAACGCGCTTGAAAAAATAGCGGCTGATATAACCCGTAGCCAAGAATTACGTGATAAACGCTTAGCGGGCCTTCCTAAAGTGACTTACCCTGAGCAATTGCCAGTAAGTCAAAAAAAGGAAACAATTAAAGACGCCATTGCAAATAACCAAGTGGTTATTATTGCAGGTGAGACGGGCTCAGGTAAAACAACTCAAATACCTAAAATGTGTTTAGAGCTTGGCCGTGGTGTTGATGGCTTAATAGGCCATACTCAACCACGCCGACTCGCTGCGCGAACGGTGGCTAACCGTATTGCTGAAGAAATGAAGTGCGAACTTGGTCAGCAAGTCGGTTTTAAAATTCGTTTTAGCGATCAGGTTTCTAATAATACGTACGTTAAACTCATGACTGACGGTATTTTACTGGCAGAAATTCAGCAAGATCGATTTTTAACCCAATACGACACCATAATTATAGATGAAGCGCACGAGCGTAGTTTAAACATCGACTTTATTTTGGGTTACTTAAAAAACCTACTTCCAAAACGTCCCGATTTAAAAATAATAATTACGTCTGCAACCATCGATCCTGAGCGCTTTTCAAAGCATTTTGATGATGCGCCCATTATAGAAGTATCGGGTCGTACTTTCCCTGTTGATGTGCGTTACAACCCAACGGCCGATATTAATAAAGAAGATATGGAAGCCGAGGGCGATCAGCTACAAGGTATTTTTGATGCTGTTGACGAACTGTGCGCGGAAGGTCCTGGCGACATACTGATATTTTTAAACGGTGAGCGTGAAATACGCGATACCGCTGATGCACTTAGCAAGCGTAATTTAAAACACACTGATGTATTACCACTTTACTCGCGCTTATCTAACGCAGAGCAAAACCGTATATTTGCGCCACATTCTCGTCGTCATATTATTTTATCGACCAACGTAGCCGAAACGTCACTAACTGTGCCGGGTATTCGTTATGTCATAGATCCAGGTACTGCGCGTATAAGCCGCTACAGTTATCGTACAAAAGTTCAGCGCCTGCCAATAGAACCTATATCGCAAGCAAGTGCTAATCAGCGTATGGGTCGTTGTGGACGTGTTGAAGCGGGTATTTGTATTCGCTTGTACTCTGAGGATGATTTTTTATCGCGCCCAGAGTTTACCGACCCTGAAATACTGCGTACTAATCTTGCCTCAGTTATTTTGCAAATGTTGGCACTCGGGCTTGGTGATATGGCGCAATTTCCGTTTGTGCAAGCGCCAGATAGCCGTAATATAAGTGATGGTTTATCGTTATTAGAAGAACTACAAGCAGTAAAACCAGACAAACGTGATAGTAAAACGAGTTTAACCGCTTCAGGTAGAGAGCTCAGCCGATTACCGGTAGACCCTCGTTTAGCTAAAATGGTGCTCACAGCTCACAAACTTGGCGCATTGCGTGAAGTGATTGTTATTGTGGCGGCGCTGTCGATTCAAGATCCACGCGAACGCCCGCAAGAAAAACGTGCTGCAGCTAACGAAAAACACGGGCGCTTTGACGACCCAGATTCAGACTTTATCGCTTTTTTGAACTTATGGAATTACCTAGAAGAGCAGCAAAGCGAGCTGACTAATGGCCAGTTTAGAAAGCTGTGTCAAAAAGATTTCCTAGCCTATATGCGCCTGCGTGAGTGGCAAGATATTGTTTATCAAATAAGTACTGTGTGTAACGAAATGGGTCTGAAGGCAACCAGCCAAGCGGCTGATGGCGAACTCGTTCACAAAGCGTTATTAAGCGGAATGCTGAGCCATATTGGCTTTAAAGATGAGAAGCAAATATACAAAGGCGCACGTAATAGTCAGTTTCATATTTTTCCGGGTTCAGGTTTATTTAAAAAGAGCCCTAAATGGATTATGTCGGCAGAGCTGGTAGAAACCAGTAAATTATATGCCCGCACAAATGCAAAAATAGACATTAACTGGGTAGAACCATTAGCACAGCATTTAGTGAAACGCAGCTATACAGAGCCACACTGGGAGAAAAAGCCAGGTGCGGTAATCGCGTTTGAGCAGCAAACTTTGTATGGCTTACTTGTTGTAAATAAACGCCGCTGTGTTTATAGCAATATTGACCCTAAAGTGAGCCGAGAGCTTTTTGTGCGCACTGCATTAGTTGAGCAAGAGCTGGGCTTAAACGAGGGCTTTTTAGCATTTAACAGTGAGCTTATTGAAGATATTCAAGTACTGGAAAATAAGTCTCGTCGTCGTGATATTTTAGTTGATGAGCAAACGTTATTTGAGTTTTACGATAAAAAAATACCCAAAGAAATTAATAACCGCGCTGCATTTTTAAAATGGTATAAAACACAAAAACAACAAAATAAACATTACTTACACATGACCCGTGAAGAGCTAATGCAGCATGGTGCAAGTAATATCACTGAGTTTGACTACCCTGACACATGGCAGCAAGACAATATTATATTACCGCTTGCTTATCATTTTGACCCAGGACAAGCGGTTGATGGTGTTGCGGTGCAAATACCGGTAGCACTGTTGAATCAAGTACAAGAGAGTGGTTTTGACTGGCATATACCTGCATTTAGACATGAGCTAATAAGTGGGCTTATAAAGTCATTGCCTAAATCGCTTCGCCGTAATTTTGTGCCAGCACCAAATTACGCAGATGCAGTACTTGCAGCTATTGAGCCAATGCAAGGTAGCTTAATTGATGCTTTAGCTACGCGTTTATTAAGAATGACAGGTGTGAGAGTTGATATGGAGGCGTGGGATTTAACCGCGCTTGCACCGCATTTACGATTGCAGTTCGAAGTACGTGATGAACACGATAAGTTACTTGCTCGTGGACTTGATTTAGCCAAACTTAAAGCAGAGCTGCAAGGTGAAGTAACCGAAACACTGTCTAAAGTAGCCGATAAAGGCATTGAAAAATCAGACCTAACACAATGGGACTTTGGTGAGCTGCCAGCGTCATATGTTAAAAAACAAGGTCAATACGAAATAAAAGCATACCCTGCGCTGGTGGATAAAAAATCAGTCGCTGCAGTGGAGCTTTTTGATAGTGAAGCAAAAGCGCAGCAAGCGCATCAACAAGGTTTGCGCCGTTTAGTATTGTTAAATGTGCCGTCGCCAATTAAGTACTTACAACAAAACTTACCGAATAAGGCAAAGCTGGGTTTGTACTTTAACCCATTTGGTAAAATAGCTGATTTAATTGATGACTGTATCGCCGCAGGTGTTGATAGCTTATTAGTGAAACACGGCGATATACGCGATGAAAAAGCATTTGAAACAGTAAAAGAGCAAATACGAGGTGAGCTCGGTGATGCCGTTGTATCGATTGCAACGCAAGTTGAGCAAGTATTAAGTATTGCGCACGCACTGCATAAAAAAATGAAAGGACGCGTTGATTTAACCATGATAACCGCGCATGGCGATATAAAATCACAGCTTGAGTCACTTATATTTAAAGGTTTTGTGAGCGCGCATGGCGCAGATAAAATAACGGATTTAATTCGTTATTTAAAAGCGATTCAAAAACGTTTAGAGAAGCTGCCTGTGGATCCAAATCGTGATAGGTTATGCGTACTAGAGTTGGATAAAGTTGCTCAAGAGTACAAAAAAGTAGTTAATAAAACGCCTAAAGGCTTGCCTATTCCACAAGAAGTAACCGCTATTTTTTGGATGCAACAAGAGCTTAGAGTGTCGTTATTTGCTCAAACGCTTGGAACTCCTTACCCAATTTCGGCTAAGCGAGTACTTAATGCGATAAAAGAGATAGAATAAAACTTGCATTTTCTATTAAGCTTAGTACCTTAATAGGAGGATTTATTTTTGTTTTGAAAAGGAAGTGACATAGTTATGTCCTCATCGATTGAACATAAAACAAAGCGACTTTTAGTGGTAGACGACGAGTATTTTAATTTTGAAATGCTCAAAGCAGCACTCGCGTCGAAATTTGATGTTAGTTATGCAGATTCAGGGCAAAGCTGTCTTGCATCGGCAATTGCGAGTCCGCCAGATATAATTTTGCTTGATGTTTGTATGCCTGGTCTTGATGGTTATGATACATGCCGAATGCTAAAACACACACCTGAAACAAAAAATATTCCTGTTGTTATGGTATCGGGCCTAGAGTCTCCATCTGAAAAACAAGCAGGGTTTGACGCTGGTTGTAACGCATATGTTGTAAAGCCATTTTCAGTGGGTGCTTTGTTGGAAGAAATTAACACGGTTTTTTAGAGGTAACGTATGTTTACTGATGATAAGCGAAATTTTAGACGCATGCAGATCAATACACCTGCAAATTTAACAACGATAGAACCAATAGCGGGTTTAAGTTTTGCCGCAGAGTGCGTGGATTTAAGTGCAACAGGTTTATCAATTCATTTAGATGAATTACTTGAACCTAATACATTACTGACGGTGAACATTGATTCGACTCACCCAAGTATTGCGCCTTTAAATGCAACAGCAAAAGTAATACGTGCCAGCAAAGAAGATGATGGCACGGTAACAGCAGGTCTTGAAATCATTCAGTTTAACTAACTTGAATCCAGTTAAACTCAATAGTAGATATTAAAAAACCTTACAGATTAAGCCTTTTAAATAAAAGCCTTCAGGGTAGCTGCCAGCAATTGGGTGATCAGCTGCCTGGTTTAATCGCTCCATTATAAGTAGGTCTTTACCTGCATCAAGTGCTGCATCGGCTACTACTTTTTGAAATAAGTTTTGTTCCATTAAACCAGAGCATGAGAACGTTAGTAATGTTCCACCTGGTTTTAGTATTTGCATGGCAATCATGTTGATATCTTTGTAACCACGACACGCGCCGGTTAGCTGCGCTTTATTATCAGCAAACTTTGGTGGGTCCATTACGATGGTATCAAACTGTCTACCTTCGTCGCGGTATTGGCGTAGTAACTTAAATACATCCTGCTTAACAAAACTTACTTTATTTAAATCTAAGTTATTATGCTCAACATTACGTTTTGCTGTATCTAAAGCGGGTTGAGATACATCTACGTTAGTTACATGCTCACATCCACCACGCAGGGCGTACAACGAAAATGTACCTGTATAACTAAAACAGTTAAGTACCGTTTTACCCTTTGAAAAACGCTCAAGTGCGGCGCGGCTATCGCGCTGGTCTAAATAAAAGCCCGTTTTATGTCCATCAATTATATCGACTTCAATTTTAAAACCGTTTTCCTCAATAAGTACCGGCTGTGTTGGTTCGTTACCCCAAAGAGCGCCTTTTATTGGCTCTAAGCCTTCTTTAGTGCGTACTTCTACGTCTGAGCGCTCGTATATGCTAGAGCCTGGGAAAATAGACATCAACGCGCCAACAATCTCGCCTTTATGACGCTCAGCACCGGCACTTAATAGCTGACACACTAACACGTTATCAAACTTATCGATTGTAACGCCTGGTAAGTAATCAGACTCCGCAGCACATAATCGAAACCCTGTTAATCCGCCTTCTTCTATTACTTGGCTACGTGCTTCTAATGAGCGGCGTAAACGGCGTTCAAAAAAGTTTTGATCGATGACTTCTTTTTCGTCAAAGCTCCAAACACGTGCGCGAATTTGTGAGTGAGGGCTGTAAGCAGCAGTTGCTAAAAACTTACCTTCGCTATCGTGAATCGTTACTGTGTCGCCTAATCCAGGTTTACCTTTAATTTTTTTGATGGCTTTTGAAAATAACCAAGGGTGTTTTCTTTTTAATGATTTATCGCGACCAGCTTGTAGGTAAACGGCAGATGACATAAGGCTTCTCAGTAGTAATAAATAAGCGCTGTATTTTAGTCAAGCAAGGAGCAACATACAATGAATGTTTTGCAAGGTGGGCATAAAGCACGGTAAAGTACGGATAATTTATCGATTCATTAGCTTTTGGAACCTAATAGTGCCTGACGCCGTTTTAAGCCCCGATTTAAAAATACTTAATTCACAATGTAGAGAATTTATAACCTCTTTAGTGCATGCCGATGTAGCTCACGATATTACTCATATAGAGCGAGTGGTGCGCGTTGCAATACAGTTATGTAATGCGGAGCAGGCAAACATGTCAGTTGTATTACCTGCAGCGTGGATGCATGACTGTGTGGCGGTGGCTAAAAATCATCCTGATCGTGCAAAAGCCTCTGCTATGGCAGCCGATAAGGCATTGGAATTTTTAAAATCTATTAATTATGACGAGTCACTTTTTGATGAGATTCATCATGCCATTGCCGCTCATAGTTTCAGCGCAAATATAAAAATTAAAACAGTTGAAGCGCAAATAGTACAAGATGCTGACAGAATGGATGCATTGGGCGCTATTGGAGTGAGTCGATGCATGAAAGTAGGCGGATCAATTTCTCGGTTATTGTATAACCCAGAAGACCCTTTTTGTATTGAACGCGAGGCTGATGATAAAACATACACGCTTGATCACTTTTTTATAAAGTTATTACATATTGCCGATAGTATGAATACGCCATCTGCTAAAGCAGAAGCGAATAGACGTACAAGGTATATGCATGACTTTTTAGAGCAATTAAAGTCAGAAATAGGTGAGTAACGTGAATAATACAAGCATACCTAAATTATCTGGGATTGATCATTGCCATTTAAATGTTGATAACTTGGTTGATGCCGTTAAGTGGTATGAGCGTGTTTTAGGTTTTAGTGTAGTACCCGAGCTTGCCTTTTGGGATGAGGACGGACGCGGCCCTTTAACACTTGAAGATACTAGTTCAACAACTCGTTTAGCACTTTTTGAAGGTGAGGGGCGTAGTAAAGGGATTGCATTTTTGGCCTCAGGGGAGCAATTTATTCAATGGCGTAATCATCTTGAGGGTTTGAACATAAAAGCAGTGCTAGCGGATCATGGTGTAACGTTTTCTATGTACTTTAAAGATGAGAGTAGCAATAGCCATGAAATTACCTCACATGACTATCGTTATATAAAGTCTTACTATCCAAATGTTGAGCTTGGCTCTCACAGCGCTAAAAAGAATTAGCTTTCTTGATTTGAATTTTTTATAGCAAGAATATCGTCTAATTTTTTCACAAATAGTTCGATTAGAGCGGGATCAAAATGAGCTCCTGCTTGCTCTTGCATATGTAAAACTGTTTTCTCTACACTCCATGCCTCTTTATAAGGACGTTTTGAAGTCAGAGCATCAAAAACGTCAGCAACGGCAACAATTCTACCTTCAATTGATATTTCTTCGCCTTTGATCCCGTTAGGATAGCCAGAACCATCCCATTTTTCGTGGTGTTCAATAGCAAGTTTATGAGCGAGTTGTAATAATGGCGATGAAGAATTTGCTAATATTTGTGCACCAATTATGGCGTGTTTCTTCATATGCTCAAACTCTTCAGAAGTTAACTTTCCTGGCTTGAGTAAGATAGCATCAGGGATACCTATTTTCCCAACATCGTGCATTGGGGCGGCTTGGCGTAAAAGCTCTGCACTTTGCTCATCCATACCTAGCGCTAATGCTAATACTTTGCTGTATTGGCTCATACGCACTATATGTTCGCCAGTGTCAGTATCTTTATATTCAGCAGCACGGCCTAGGCGTTGTACTAAATCTACATGTGCTTGTTTTAATTGCTCAGCTTGCACTAGCGATAAGTGAGTTTTAACTCTAGCTCTTACAATAGCAGGGCTTATTGGCTTGGTAATATAATCTACGGCACCAAGTTCAAAACCTTTAAATTCATCATTTTCGTCCCCCAAAGCTGTCACAAAAATAATGGGGATATGAGACGTTTTAGGATTGTTTTTTACCCGCTGGCAGACTTCAAACCCGTTCATATCTGGCATCATTATGTCGAGCAAAATTAGCTTTGGTAGTTCTTTTTCAAGTAGTGCCAATGCGGCATCACCCGATTTAGCAAACGACATACGATATTGATTACCTAACACTTCGCGCATTACTTTTAGATTTGCAGGCTCATCGTCAACAATTAATACTCGTGGCCTATCTGTTGTAAAATCCATTAATTAATACTCATTGTTTGTTAGTTTTTCAAGTAAGGTTTCTAGTATTACGTGTGCTTTATCAAAATCAAATTCATCAAAGGCCTCGGCTATATCATCAACTTCATTTTTATAGATTGAAGGTATGCCGCGTTGCAGTTTTGCTAGTAGCTCATCATTTAATTCTGCATTTTGTGCATCTTGATAAAGCGTCTTACACAGTGACTTAATTTCATCAATTGATAGCGTGTCAGAACTATTATCTTCAGGCTTACTACTTGGCTTATCGCAAGTATTAGATGACAGCAGTTGTGAGATGACAAGTAGCTCGTTTTTTATATCGTCTAAAGTACTAATAACTTTAGCGTCACTTTGTTTTTGCTCTAAATCGGTTAATAACTTCATTAATGTTATTAGGCCTAAGTTACCAGCAACACCTTTAAGTGTGTGAATGGTGCTATCGACATCTTTTATGTTTGATAATTTATCACTGAATAATGTTTCGAACCGTTTATTACTGTCACTAATAAATTTAGTAATCTCTGTAAGTTGCTTACATTTAGAACCCCAAAGGGCTAACCCTTTTTCAAAATCTATATGCTGCGCTTTAGGATCGCTTTGCGATATAACCATTTCTTTTGCAATACCAAGACCAAGCACTTGTGCTATTTCTTGGTTTAGCTGATTTATATCGACGGGTTTATTTGCAAAGCCATTCATGCCTGCTTTTTTAGCCGTAAGCTTATCTTGTTGTAATACACTGGCTGTGAGCGCGATAATTGGCGTGTATTTAATTTGTCTTTGATTTTCTATTGCTCTTATTTTTTGTGTTGCCTCTATGCCATCACACAATGGCATATGTATATCCATTAAAATGACATCAAAGTCTTGTTCTTCAAATACTTTAATCGCTTCAAGTCCGTTAGATGCCTTGGTAACTGCATGCTGATCGCGTGACAGGAGTAAAGAAAGTAGCTCTGTATTTTGCTCGATATCGTCAACTACTAACACCCTAAGTGCAGGCAGTTGTGTGTGTAGACCATCAAAATGATCTATTTTAGTTTCGTCACCTAAAGTAAGCGGCAATGAAAAGTAAAAGCAGGTACCTTTACCTAGTTCACTTACTAAGTTTATTGTTCCGCCCATAAGCTCTACAAGTTGTTTGCTTATGGTAGTACCAAGACCTGTACCACCAAAACGGCGAGTAGTAGTACCATCGGCTTGTTCGAAAGGTTGAAACACTGCTTGAATACGATCTTTTGCAATACCAATACCGGTATCTTGCACTTCAAAAAACAGATGCTGATTTTGTGTTATAGCAACAGTTACTGTAACAGAGCCTTTTTCGGTAAACTTAATAGCATTACCAATTAAATTAGTAAGTACTTGCCTGAGTCGATCTGGGTCGCCGTAGTACGTCGTACTTACTGATTCTTTAATATGAAGTTTAAGTTCTAAATCTTTCTTTTTAGCTTCTAACCAAAAAGTAGAAATAATACTGTCTATTACTGGCTTTAAACTAAAGTGTATTGGCTCAATAGTGAGCTTACCGCGCTCTAGTTTTGCGGAATCGAGAATTTCATTTAATAATCTAAGTAATGAACGCGCTGCATTATTTACGGTCACTAAATGTTTTTGTTGTTCTTGATCAAGTGGGGTATCCATTAATAGATCGCTAAAACCTATTATAGAATTCATTGGGGTGCGTATTTCATGGCTCATATTAGCCATAAAAGATTGCTTTGCATAAGCAGCTTCTTCAGCTTTAAATTTAGCTTGCTCTAGTTTTTCTTCATATTCTTTGCGTTCTGTAATATCAACTAAAACACCATCAATCCACTTTGCTTGACCTTGGGTGTCAAAGTCGATGCTGCCTTTATCTAAAAGCCATAAGATTTTACCGCTTCTGTGGCGAATTCTGTATTCGATTGAATACTGACGTTTTTCTTTTACGGCTTTTGTGACGGCATCTACAATAGGTTGCTGGTCTGATTTTAAAACTAGATCGTTAAATTCAATGCAATGTTCAGTAAATTCATTAGGGTTATAACCAGTTAACTCGTTGATGCTCGGGCTGATAAAAAGCATGGTCCAGTTATCATCAAATTTACACCTAAAAGCCACACCTGGCATGTTATCCATTAAAGAGCGGTATTTTTGCTCTTTTTCTTCAAGGCTTTTTTGTAAAGCTCGTTGCTCTGATAAGTCTGTTATGAAGCCTACGTATAGAGGATTTTGCCCTGGCTGATTAACTTCTCCAATCCCCAAACGAATCGGGAATAAGTGGCCATTTTTATGCTTTGCAAAAATTTCACGGTTAACACCGATTACTTTACCTAAATCAATATTTTTAGCTTTAGAAAGGTAGCTATCGTGATGCATCGCGATAGCATCATCCATTAGCATTTTAATATTATGATTTTGTACTTCATTTTCGTGCCAGCCAAAAATTTTACTGGCTGATTCGTTAAAGCTCAAAATAATGCCGGTGTGATCAATCGTTACGATTCCATCAATGGCTGTGCCTAAAATTGCGTTTAAGCGAGACTCGTCGGCTGACTTTTCTTCAAGTAACATTTTATATCTGACCATGCCATTAAGTACCGCTACTACGCTTGTAATGGCAATCGTTGCAGTTGCAACCGCGATGGCTACAAAAGTGAGCCCAGCAGAAGCATTTGCGTCGTCATATAAAAGAGGAGATGTTGCAACAAAGCGTGTAGATGCCATGCCCATATAATGCATAGCAGCAACAGCAAAGCCTAATATTATAGCGCTGATGGCTCTATTTTGTAGGTATGATAGTTTTGGAAAAAATTTTTCAAGATTAAAGCGGCTATATAACGCTATAAACGAAAGAGCGACGGCAACTAAAATTGAAAGGCCAAAGGTCAGTGGGTCATAGCGCAACATTGGGGAAAGCTCCATTGCAGCCATACCGCTGTAATGCATTGTACCAATACCAGCCCCTAGTAAGATCGAGCAAATGCTGAGCACTCTAAAGTTTCCATCACTATTTACAAGTATTGATACTGCATACTGACATGCTAATAAAGCAGGAAGAAAAGAGAGTAGTGTGATTGTTGGATCGTAGCTTATATTAGTACATAGCGAAAAAGCTAACATACCTATAAAGTGCATACTCCAAATACCAGAAGAAAATACAGTTGCTGCAGTTATATTTGCTAAACGTTGATAACGAGGGAATTTAGTCTCTTTTGCTAAATCAATGAGCTTAGTAGTAAAAAAAGCAGCAAAAATGGCTATTAATACAGACATTGAGACTAGAAGAGGGTCGTAAACCCCATTAAGTATTAGACTTGGATCTTGGTCTGTAATGAAGAAAGCTGATAGCATAACGGCTCGAAATATAATCTTTATTTTACAAGTTTAATCTAATTTACTAATAAATGAACCGTTATTTCTAATCGCGCTATAAAGTGACGAATTTTAACCAAGTTTATTTATTTTTTGTTATTGAAGTAAATAAAATATTTTAACTTTCAATTCAAATAAAACAGACGGCTCAATCTATAGCTTATTATAATAAGGTGGATTAGGAGTTAGGTGCGACTGTATGCCTAAGAGTTTAAAATTGATGGTAATATGGATTATATAAACGGATGCTATATTTAGAGTTTAAGTCGTGTTTGAATATCAACTAAAAAAGAGTACTAGACGCAAAACAGTCGCAATAAAAGTGCATAGTCAAAAGGTAACTGTGTATGCGCCACATTTTGTCGCAAAAAAACACATTGATACTTGGTTATTTGACAAACAAGAGTGGGTTGCAGAACAATTAAAAAAACAATCGTCAATTGATGACACTAAGCAGTACCCCTTTGAATCTAAAAAAATCAGTGTTTTTTCAGAAACTATTTGTTTGAAACTGGACTCAGGCCAAGATTCCAAAGTAACCCCGTATGATGACCACTTACTTATTACAATATCTCCTCGAGTTAAAAACACTAATCAAAAGTATCGACAGCTATTAGAGACTTATTTAAAAGAGCAGCTTATTGCTTACATAGAAATGCGTTTAGCGTATTTCTGTACTCAAATGGGTGAAGAGTTGCCAAATGATTTAAAAATAGGTGTTTATAAACGAAAGTGGGGGAGTTGTAATAGCAAGCGAGAACTCACTTTTAATTTACATCTTATAGGTGCTCCTTACCACGCTATAGATTATGTGATTGTTCATGAGCTTGCCCATTTAAAGTATTTAAATCATAGCAAAGCTTTTTGGCAGCGAGTAGAGGCGTTTTTCCCCGATTACAAAACATCATCTAATTGGTTAAAACAAAATGGTATGAGTTTACAGTGGGTGTTTTGATGTTACTGAATATAGGAATATAGGAATATAGGAATATAGGAATATAGG
>NZ_BADV01000017.1:0-7864 GCF_000238895.1 Pseudoalteromonas sp. BSi20429
ATGGTAATTGGAGCGCCACTCCAACCACACCATTAAGTGAAGGTCAAAGCACCATTGAAGTGAGTGTACGCGACAGTGTCGGCAATGAGACCACAGTGAGTGACACCACCACTATCGACACGCAAGCGCCAATACTCACCATTCAAAACGTAGGCGATGTTAGCGACTTAACACCAGAGCTTCAGGGCACCAGTAACGCAATTGGCGGCACTGTTACACTCACCGTGACCGACAGCGACGGCGTAATGCAAACCATTACCACCACCGTTGAAAGTGATGGCCACTGGGACATTGAAATCCCAAGTGCGCTTGCGCAAGGTGACTTTACTGTAAGCGCCAGCATTACTGATGCTGCAGGCAACGACACCACCGCGAGCAGCAGTGGTAACGTAGACACCATTACACCGGTTGTCACCGTTGATGCACTGGGCCTTGGTAACGACAGCACCCCAGTGATTAGTGGTACTTCAACAGAGCCTGAAGGCACCGTTGTAAACATTGTTATTACCGACAGCAACGGTGATGAACACCCAATTACAGCCACAGTCGATGCAAACGGCGATTGGCAAGCAACTAGCCCTGAATTACCGGATGGAAGCTACACCGTGCAAGCCAGTATCACCGATGATGCAGGCAATACTGGCGGTGCAGTTCAATCAGGCAACCTAGATACCTTAGCGCCGACACTGACGTTAGACACAGTAGGTGCCACTAATAACAGCACCCCAACAATCAGCGGAAGCAGCAATGCGCCAGCGGGCACAGTGATAAACATCAGTGTAAGCGATGGCACCACAACCGAAACGTTCACCGCGACAGTACAAGCCGACGGCAGTTGGTCAGCAGATGTGCCGATAGCATTAGCTGATGGAGAGCTTACTATTGAAGCCAGCGTGAGCGATAACGCCGGAAACACCACCACATTAAGTGAAACCGCGACACTCAACACCACCGCGCCGAGCATTAGCATTAATGCCTTGGTTGATACCAACGACACCACACCAACCATTAATGGTACAAGCGATGCAGCCGATGGCACCACTATCAGCTTAACGTTTGAAGACAGTGCAGGGAATATTACGACAGTTGATGCGACCGTAACGGGTGGAGTATGGAGTGTCGATGCACCAACTGATTTAGCCGAAGGTGAATATACTGTCACCGCAGAGGTAGATGATGGACTGGGCAATATTGGCAGTGCCACCGAGACAGGTCTGATAGACCTAACAGGTCCGAGCCTTGTTATTACCGACAACGGTGTAGGCAACGACACCACGCCAACGATTGCAGGCAGTAGTGATGCACCGCAAGGCAGTACGGTAACGGTTATAGTGACAGATAGCAGTGGCACACCACAAACAATGAGCGCCACCGTACTTGCTAATGGCACGTGGTCAATCCCTGTACCGGTAGCACTTGCAGAAGGTGCATACACTATTAGCGCGAGTGTTGAAGATGTGGCAGGTAACGACACCATCGCCACAGGTGCTGGTGAAATAGATACCATTGCACCGACACTTATACTTACCAGCCCTGGTTCAAGCAACGACGTAACCCCGACATTTAGCGGCACAAGCGATGCGGTTGAAGGCACCGTTATTAACTTCACGGTTGTGGACGATTTAGGTAATACACAAACGTTCACCACCGCTGTGGATGCTGATGGCAACTTCTCAGTCGAAGTGCCAACAGCCGTAGCAGAAGGACCGTATAGTATTGAAGCCAACATCAGCGATGTGGCAGGTAACAGCACCGATATTACAGGCAACGGCACCATTGATACGACCGCACCGAGTGTGAGTGTAAATGCGCCGTTACTAACCAGCGACAGCACGCCCACGGTTACGGGCACCAGTGATGCGCCTAACAGCACCATCACGGTGACGTTTACAGATGCAGCAAATGCAGTACAAACCATTGATGTACAAACGGATATAAACGGTAACTGGAACGCGACCCCAGCGACTGATTTAGCCGAAGGGAATTATAGCGTCAGCGCCAGCATCACCGATGCGGCAGGCAACACAGGCACCGGCACTGACACTGGCGAAGTGGATATAACCGCTCCGGATCTTGAAATTATTCCATCGTTTTTATTAGGTAATTTAGTTTCTCTTTCGGGGGATTCTGATTTACCGGGAGGCTCTGTAATCACTATTACAGAGTACCTAGTTGGGGGATTAGTTGGTGCAACTTATACAGCGACAACAAATCCTGATGGTACGTGGGGGCTTGCAAACATAACAGTACCATTACTAAACCTTGCCTATGTGACTGCCAGTGCAACGGATGCCGCCGGTAATGTAAGAACAATCAATACACTTGATTTTGATAACGTAGCGCCAGAACTAACCGTTAGTGTTGATGCTTTATCTAATGACAATACGCCAGTAATTAGCGGCACCACCGATATGGGGCAAGGCACTGTAATTGATGTGACTGTCACCGATAGTGCAGGGCAAAGCCAAGAGTTTACTGCGACTGTTCAAGCCGATGGCAGTTGGTCAGCAGATGTACCAGCAGAGCTAGCGCAAGGTCAATACACTGTTGTTGCAGAGGTTAGAGACAGTGTTGGTAATTTAACAACGCAGCAGGCTCAAGGTGAAATAGATAGCGTTGCTCCTACATTAATTGTGAACGAAGTTAACGCGACAATAGATACAACCCCTACAATTTCAGGCACGAGTAATGAGATTGGTGCTGATGTAACCATCCTTATCGGCGGTCAAACACTAACAGCAACAGTGGGTACTGATGGCAATTGGCAAGTAGATGTCCCCGTAGCACTTGTTGATGGTGATTATACGGCTCAAGTAAGTGTTACCGATGATGCTAATAATACCAGCAGCACGGCTATTGATTTAACAATTGATACCCAAGTACCTGTTATTGTACTTAATGATATAACTGTATTTAACACTGAGACACCAGTTATAAATGGTACTTCAACTGAACCACAGGATACGGTGGTCGATATAGTTATTACAGATAGCAACGGTGATATACATACTTTAACCGCAATAGTTGATGCTAACGGCGATTGGCAAGTTACGGCGCCAAGCTTGCCAAATGGCAATTATGATGTAGAGGTAAGTATTACCGATGATGCTGGCAATCAAGGAGTGGATACAGGCTCGAGCTTTATTGATACTCAAGCACCAAGTATTACTATAAACGCATTAGGTACAATTAATGACAGCACGCCAACTATTTCAGGCACATCCAATGAACCTGAAAACACGAGTATTACAGTAACTGTGACCGATGGAGATAGTACCGAGACTTATACAACTGTTGTTGGTGCAGGTGGTGCTTGGACTGTAGATATTACAGATGCACTGACTGATGGTGAAGTTACAGTTTCTGCAAGTGTTACTGATGCCGCAGGGAATGAATCAGTTGCAAATAGTACCGCAATGTTAAATACCAATGCGCCTACAATTAATATTAATACAATTGTTGATACAAACGATCAAACACCAGCAATATCAGGCACAAGTAGTGCGGCAGATAATACAGAAATCACGGTTGTCATAACTGACGTTAATAACGTTTCACATACTGTAACTACAACTGTGGTAGGTGGGATCTGGAGTGTTGATGCGACAGATATTCTACCTGAAGGTGAATTTACTGTTTCGGCAAGTGTAACTGAAGGAGGCTTAACGAGTAATACAACAGGTAGCGGTGTTATCAATTTAACTCCACCAGCCCTTAATATTACACCGCTTACAATTTCAAATGATACAACGCCAACAATTTCAGGCACAACTACAGCTCCACAAGGCGCCATAGTCGCTATTTTAATTACAGATAGCTTAGGTGCAGAGCAAACAGTTAATGCTACTGTTGGTGCAAATGGCACATGGTCAGTCGCTGCAAGTACAGAGTTGAGCGAGGGCACTTACACGGTTTCAGCTTCAACAACAGATACTGCAGGTAATCCTGTAAACACAACTATTACAGGGGAAGTTGATATAACAGCACCTGTTGTGACTATTAACGATATTGTTGGAAGTACCGATCTAACTCCAAGTATTTCAGGGAGCGTGACAGGTGCCATGGTAGGTGATGCAGTTGCTGTGATATTTACCGATGCACTCGGGAATAAGCATACTGTAAATACAACAGTTCAAACGGGTGGTGTATGGTCCGTAGAGGCAACTAGCTCTCTATCACAAGGAGATTATTCAGTTGAAGTATTTGTTACTGACAGCGCGGGTAATACCGGGGACGCAACAAATACAGCAACTATTGATACAATTGCTCCCGAAATTAGTATTGATCAAAGTTCATTAATACTAACTCAAGATAGCACTCCATTGATTACAGGTACGTCTAACGAGGCAAATACAAACGTTATTGTTACCTTTACTGATTCTGCTGGAGTTTCTCATCAAATTACCGTGCAAACGGATGCTAATGGAGACTGGCAAGCCGCTGCAGACAACGAATTAGCAGAAGGTGTTTACAGTGTTTCGGCAACGATTACTGATAGCGCAGGAAATACCTCTGTTGATAGTAAAACGGGTGGCGAAGTAGATACAGTAGGGCCAGAGCTTACTATTGTGCCTTCGTTCTTGTTAGGGCAGCTTGTATCTTTATCTGGCACCTCTGATTTAGGTGAAGGTAAAACAGTCACTGTTAATTTAGAATTAGCAGGTGATTTGGCTAACTTAACATACGATGTAACCACCGATGCCAATGGCGATTGGGTGTTATTAGGCCTGGCAGTTAATATTATTGGCCTATCCGTTGTTGAAGCCTCTGCAACCGATGAAGCGGGTAACACCACTACTATAACGACTGCAGATGTAGATGCCTCAACGCCATTACTTAATGCGGTAGTCGATTTTGTAACTGGCCAGGGAGATTTGCCGATAATTAGCGGTACGACCGACCAAGCACCAGGCACTGAAGTGCTAGTTAGAGTGGTAGATAGCGATAACATAGCACAAGATTTGGTTGCCATAGTGCAGGCAGATAATTCATGGGCTGTACAGGTTCCTCAATCACTTGCTGAGGGCGTGTTTACTGTAACTGTAAATGTATTAAGTGAAGTAGGGATCACAGCTACAGAGCTGCTAAGCAGTGTAGTAGATACCATCTCGCCAACGCTTAATTTGCAAGTAATTGGTACAACGTCAGATTCTACTCCAATTATTCAAGGGACCAGTGATTTAATTAATGGAGTGGTAGAGATTCAGCTGGACGGAGGCTCAGTACTAACAACAACAGTGAATGCAGCAGGGCTATTTTCACTGGAGGTTGATGCGCTGACTGAAGGGCAGCATGTTGCCAACGTGAGTATCACTGATGATGCCGGCAATGTAGTAACACAAACGCTCGAGTTTGTTGTTGATACGTTAGTGCCTGTGGTAGATATTTTACCGTTGAGCATCAGCAATACTGACATTCTAACTATTTCTGGTACTTCTGAAGAAGCTCAAGGCACAGACATTGATGTAACTGTGATAGATAGTAACGGCAACGCAACAGTATTTGATGCCCTTGTTGGTAGCGATGGCACGTGGTCATTAGTAACCACTAGCCTACCTGATGGTATATATAGTGTATTCGCAAGTATTACTGATGCTGCGGGTAATGTAGGCCAGTCTGTTACTGAGCAAGTGACGATTGATACCATACCGCCATCGTTAGAAATAGACGCCTTTGGTGTACTTAATACATTAACGCCTACTATTACTGGCACCAGTGACGAAGAAACCGGTAGCTTAATCACAGTTAATATTACCGACTCTACAAACACACTTTATGAAGTTACTACAACAGTATTAGGAGATGGCACGTGGTTTGTTGTTACCCCTTTACTTGCTGAGGGCGATTTAACCATAGAAGCTATTAGTATTGATGATGCTGGAAATATAGCCACAGTAACGCAAACTGGCACTGTTAGTACCACTTTACCGAGCCTACTAATCAATCCAATAATAGATACAAGCGATACAACCCCTACTATTAGTGGTACTACCGACGTAATAAACGGTAATGTAGAAGTTGTTATTACAGATAGCAGTGGTAATGCAACAACCTATAACACTCAAGCACTTGGTGTTGTATGGACATTAATACCGAGCACGCCACTAGCTGAAGGTGCTTTTACAGTTGATGCGACAGTCGAAAACTTTGGCCTTACAAGCTCTACAAGCCTTGATGGCATAGTTGATTTAACACCGCCCACAATTGAAGTTAATGAACTTGCAGTTACGAATAACTCACTGCCAACAATTACAGGTACAAGTGATGCTCCAGCAGGTACAACCATAAGCGTAGTACTTACTGATGCTAATAGTGATTCGCAAACATTAACTGCGCAAGTGGCAGGTAACGGAACTTGGTCAGTCACAGCTGTTACGCCGCTTAGTGAAGGCGGTTTTACTGCTACTGCAACAGTTAGTGATGCTGCAGGAAACTCATCAAGCGATACCATGGTTTCAAGTACTGATTACACAGCACCTATTGTATTTATAGACTCTATTGCAGTAGGCCAAGATACCACACCGACTATTACAGGCTCGGTAACCGGAAGTTTTGCGGGAGCTGCAGTTATGGTGATGTTTACTGACGCACTAGGTGAAACACACAATGTTTCAACAACAGTAAACACAGACGGGTCGTGGATTGTTACAGCTTCGCAGCCTCTTAGTGAAGGGAATTACAGCGTTGATGTAAGCGTACTTGATAATGCAGGTAATATTGGCGAGCAATCAATAAGCAGCATAGTTGATTCAGGCATAGTAATTAACTCTGGTTTAGAATTAACAGCCGATAGCACACCTAAGATCACCGGTACCGCAGGAGCAAATGAAGATATTACCGTAAGCTTTATAGATGAAAGCGGTACTGTGGTAACCAAGGATACAACAGCGGGTGAGACAGGTGTATGGAGCGTATCACCAGACAATGACTTACTTGATGGAGCATACACTGTAACGGCTACCGCTACTGATGAATCTGGAAATGTTACTTCAAGTGGAAGCTTATCTGGGTTAGTGATTGACTCAACGCCGGTAGACTTCGAAGTGTCTAACTATTACTGGGGCTTACTAGGAATAGGTTTAACTGCAGAAGGCACAGTAGAAGAAGGAAATAGTGTATATGTTGTAGGAGCAAACCTACTTGGCCTTGAGGTGTTAAACCTAAACTTAAATGTGCTAGAAAGCGCTAGAGAAATTCAACCTGATGAGAATGGAAATTGGAGTTCATTATTATCAGTTCTTGATTTAGGTTCTTGGTCTGATTATCGCTTTATCACAGTTGATGAAGCCGGTAATTATTTAATTAAGGATATTAATGACAATATTATTGACCAAGGAAACGACCCACAACTTGCTATCGCAGGAAGCAGTGCAAGCGCTGCTTCCGGCGACACAATCCCTGAATCATTTAGTGAGGAGTCGGCTTTAGGCGATACAACCCCTAATGAAGTTTCAAGCAACAACTTATTAAGCACTGAAACGATTGATTTAGGCAACTTGAGTGGTCTATCAGCACCTGAGCAAACTATGCAAGTGAGTTCGGCGGAGCCGCTTAATATTGATGACGTTATCATTAACGAAGATGCAGAGCAGCTTATAGCGCTAAATACACTGGTTGAAGACGAAGGCTCTGCAATTGCTTATACCCCAGCCCAAAGCGGGGGAAGTATTGATACAGCAGCACCTGCGGTTGATGTACAAAATCAATCGGAGGAAATGATTAAACACTTAATTGAAAGTAGTAATAATCAAACGGATATTTAATATTAATAGAGCCCTCTTAATTATTTATTAAGGGGGCTTACATTATTAAGAAAATTGATATTATTTATAACGAAATCTAAGAATAAAGGACATTAAAAAAG